>NZ_VFBD01000003.1:0-85699 GCF_011319765.1 Pseudoalteromonas sp. MB47
ATCATCCTCTCAAACCAGCTAGGGATCGTCGCCTTGGTGAGCCATTACCTCACCAACTAGCTAATCCCACTTGGGCTAATCTTATGGCGTGAGGCCCGAAGGTCCCCCACTTTGGTCCGTAGACATCATGCGGTATTAGCAGTCGTTTCCAACTGTTGTCCCCCACCATAAGGCATATTCCCAAGCATTACTCACCCGTCCGCCGCTCGTCAGCAGAGTAGCAAGCTACTCTCTGTTACCGCTCGACTTGCATGTGTTAGGCCTGCCGCCAGCGTTCAATCTGAGCCATGATCAAACTCTTCAATTAAAAGTTTTTTGTTTGAAGTAAACTTCAAACCATGCTCAATGAATTCTGATTTTGATATCTTTCGATATCGAATTGACTATGAAGTCACTCAGTTACATTTGAGACTCTAAATTTGTTTGCGTTACTTAGTAAACTAAGCTTCGCTGTTAGAACTCAACCTGTACGAGTGCCCACACAGATGATTGCTTTATATTGTTAAAGAACGTTGCGACGTTGTCGCTAGGGATGCGTATAATACATCCTTAATTTTTCGAGTCAACACTTAATTTTAAACTTTCTTTTTAGACCGTTTTAAACCGAAGTTTTACTTAACCCTCTGTCACTTTGTTCAGCCTTTTTCATTGCTGCCCGCCGTGTCAGTGGATGCGCATTATAGGGATGCGAAGAATTAACGCAAGCACTTTTTGTAGAAAACTACTAAAAACTTACCTTTCGCGCAAAAAACAAGCTAAAGGCAGTAAAAAACACAGTTTACTGTACAAAATACAGCCAACTTTTCTCGAGAGGATCTTAAGTATTATCGAAATTAGGTAATACGCAAGTTTTTAAATAAAAAAAGCGCCACAATCTTAGTGGCGCTTTTATCAATCAACTCTTAATTAGTACAAGATACTATATAACTTACGACGATACTTAGATGCCAAGGCATCGCCATCAGGTAAAGAAGCGATAATTTCTAGATAGGTTGGTTTTGCATCTGCGTAGTTAAGATCTTTTTTAAGTACATTAAATAACATCTCTAGTGCTTCTTCTTTACGACCCGCGCTATTAAGAGCATTACTTAGTTCTACTTTTATCTCTAAATCATTTGGGTATTTTTCAACTTTATCCTGCAGTGCTTTTATCTCTGGCGAATCAGTGGCAGCTAATGCTTGTTCACATTTTGCTTGAATATTTGTGAAATACGCATCACGTTCGTTTTCTGCAACCGAATCTAATAATGCTTGTGCATCTTCTAATTTATGAATTTGAATACAGATATCAGCTAAAACTAACTTTACACGTGTGTGATTTGGATCAAGTTCATAAGCCTGCTTTGCATAGTTAAAGGCATTATTTAGATCTTGATTAATTAACGCTTGCTTAGCTTGCTCTAATAATAACTCGTATTGAGCTGGTAAATGTTTAGCTAGCGCATCGCGAATTTGCTGTTCTGTTTGAGCACCCGGTAACATATCGACAGGTGCTGAATCTTTTAACATCACAAGCGTTGGTAATGCTTGTAAACCAATTTGCTGCGCAAGTTGCCCTGCAAGAGCTTGCTCAACATCGCAATCTAATGTCGCTACTAATAAATGCTCACCATACTCATTTGCTATTTTCTCTAAAATTACAGCTTGCTGATGGCACTCTGGGTTTTGCGCAGAGTAAAAAGTAAGTAGCACTAGCTTTTCAGCTGACGTTTCACCCAATGCTTGCTGCAAATTTTGTGGGGTAAGGTTTATCATATTATTCATTTGATTGATTGCACTATATAAGTATTTAGGTTTTTATATAGTGACAAACATAACAATTACAAGCCCCACGGGTCGAGGTCATTATGAAATTATCTGCTATTTCTGCAGCTTTATTACTTCTTAGTCCATTCGCACAAGCAACAACGCTCGATTTAAACCTTCAAAAGACTATGCCTGAAATTGAAAAGCTCTATTTAGACTTACATCAATCTCCTGAGCTGTCTTACCATGAAAAAGAAACGGGCCAAAAGCTTGCAAAGCAATTAAAACAACTGGGCTTTACTGTTACAGATAATGTAGGTGGTTATGGCGTTGTTGGTATTTATGAAAACGGTGATGGCCCTACAGTAATGATCCGCACTGATACTGATGGACTACCAATTGTTGAGCAAACTGGAAAACCTTACGCTTCTAAAGTGACTGTAACAAATGATGCTGGTGCAACCGTTGGCGTAATGCATGGTTGTGGTCATGATATTCACATGAGCTCATTTATTGGCACAGCACAACAGTTAATGACACATAAAGATCAGTGGCAAGGTACGTTAATGATGGTCGCACAACCTGCAGAGGAAGTTGGCGGTGGTGCAAAAGCAATGCTTAAAGAAGGGCTTTTCACTAAGTACCCTACTCCAGATCATGTTATTGGTTTGCATGTAAGTGCAAGTGTTCCTGCTGGTAAAGTTAGCATGAAAACTGAATATACAATGGCAAGTGTTGACTCTGTTGATATTACAGTAAAGGGCAAAGGCGGTCACGGTGCCTACCCACACACAACAATAGACCCAGTTGTGATTGCTTCACGTATTGTATTGGCACTGCAAACTATTACTAGTCGCGAATTGTCACCACTCGAGCCGTCAGTGATCACCGTTGGCTCAATCCATGGAGGCTCTAAACACAATGTCATTTCAGATGAAGTAAAACTACAACTTACATTGCGTAGCTATAACCCTGAAGTTCGTTTACAACAAATCGCGGCAATTAAACGAATTACTAAAGGCATCGCATTAAGTGCTGGGCTTGACGAAAGCTTAGCACCAGAAGTCTATGTGCATGAAGATGAGTCAATTCCTTCAACTTATAACAATCCTGCACAAACCAATGTAGTGCGTTCAGCAATTGCTAAGGCTATTGGTGAAGACAATGTACTTGAAACTGAAGCAGTCATGGCCGGTGAAGACTTTGGCCTTTATGGCCGTACAGAACAAAATGTGCCGATTACTTTGTTTTGGTTAGGCGGTGTTGAACCGAGTCAATATGACTCAGCAATGCAATCTGGCGCAACATTACCTTCTTTACACTCAAGTAAGTTTGCACCTGATTACAAAAAAGCACTTCCTACTGGAATTACAGCAATGAGTAACGCCGCGGTTGCCCTATTCAACAAAAAGTAGTTTAGGCTGACTTAGCTCTGGGCTTAGCCTTCCTTTTAAAACGTCGCTTTTGCGGCGTTTTTGGTAACTGGGCAAAGACTTGGCTATCGCATTGCTTGGCTTGCTCAACTAAAGCATGTAACTCTTCCAACAATGGTGTTAAAAATTGCTGATAACTCATATGCTGTTCAGCGATATTACCTAACGATGCTTCCCACTTAGCTGTTAAGTCAGGGCTAGCAAGCTGTTCTGGTAATGTACTTATGAGTGCTTTACCTGTTGCGGTAGCCAGAATGTTTTTACCCTGACGTTTTAAAAAACGGCGTTTAAATAAAAGCTCAAGAATACCGGCTCGCGTAGCTTCAGTACCAAGACCATCTGTTTCCTTAAGGATCTTTTTAATTTCTGGGTCTTTCACATACCGACTGATGCCTGTCATGGCACTTAATAAGGTCGCATCAGTAAAATGCGCTGGCGGTGTCGTCATTTTGTCTACTACTTCACCTTGATTGCAATGCAGCTGTTGACCTTTTTCAAGTGGTGGTAAGGTTTGCTCATCTTTTAACTCTGTTTTGCCCATTAATATTTTAAAGCCTAAGCTAACATCTTGCTTAGCTGCTGCTTTAAAAAGCCCACCCGCAATTTCAACCGTTATTTTGGTTTCGTTAAATAGATAGTCTGGATAAAATTGGATTAAATAATGACGACAGATCAAGCGATAGATTTTTTGTTCATCACTATTTAAGGACGCTGAGCGAAGTTGTTTTTCGGTAGGAACAATAGCGTGGTGAGCTGCCACTTTGCTGTCATTAAAACATTTACTCCGCTTACTGCTATCAGCTTGCTTACAAGCTTTAATTGCTTGACCTTCATTATTAGCGATGGCGGCAATAATACTCGCGGCATCTTTATGATGATCTTTTGGTAAATAGCGATTATCTGAACGAGGGTACGTAATTAACTTATGACGCTCATACAAGTTTTGGCAAGTATCTAGCACTTTTTGTGCAGGCATTGAAAACGCCTTTGCCGCATCAATCTGTAAAGCGGATAAATTATAAGGTAGCGGTGCCTGTTGTTTTTTTTGCTTTTGCTCAAGCTCAACCACTTTAGCTGGTTGATTAGTTATGCGTGACACAACATTTTCAGCAAGCCCCCTATGCAATACTCGCCCTTCTTCATCTTGATAAGGTTCACATGCTTTACTTGGTTGCCACTTTGCAGCAAATGTTTGCTGCTGCTGAGTTGCAAGGTGCGCTAAAACTTCGTAAAAAGGTTTTGCTACAAAATTAGCGATTTCATTATCACGATTAACGACTAAACCTAAAATAGGCGTTTGAACACGCCCAACAGATAGCACATTGCCAAATCCAGCTTTTTGCCCAGCAAGCGTATAGGCTCGAGTTAAATTCATGCCAAATAACCAATCGGCACGTGATCGAGCTAAGGCAGACACACTCAAAGGAATAAAATCGCGGTTCGATTTCAAATTATTCAGTGCTTTTTTAACTGCACTTAAGTTTAAGTCGCTGATCAAGAGTCGTTGAATTTGCTGTTTTTTGGCTTGGCTAAGTTTAACCTGTTCGATCACTTCATCAACCAATAGCTGGCCTTCCCTATCAGGGTCGCCAGCATGAATTATTGTACTTGCCTGCTTAATGAGCTTTTTTAGTACAGTAAGTTGTTTGCGTGTTTTTGCTTTAGGTTTTAATTGCCATTGTTCTGGCACGATAGGTAAATGCTCAAATCGCCATTTTTTAAAACTTGCATCGTAATCATCGGGCTCTGCTTGCTCAAGTAAATGACCAATACACCAAGAGACACAATCTCCATTACCAAGCTCTATATAACCATCATGTTTTTTTTGTGGTTTTGGTAGAGCATCTGCAATGGCTCGTGCCAAGGATGGTTTTTCGGCAATGTAAAGTTTCATAACGCAACACTAAATACTGTTTTTATAAACAGTAGTCTAGCACAGGATTTTTAACGAAGAAACGCCTTAAGCTTGCTGGCTTCGTCGAGTAAAAAGATAGATAAGTGGTAGGTAACATACGACCACAGTACCAATATTGATTAGCGGTAGCAGGGTCTTATACATGTAAGTGCTGTAAGACAAATCCCAAAGGTGGCGGTCAACTAAACGGAACAGTTGCAAAATAGGCGCCATTATCACAACCAACTGCCCTAAAACACTTTGCCATAAGTAGACTTTATCTTTAATACCTAAGTAAGCAATGATTGCCATCCAAGCAATATCATTAAAAGCCCAAACGACATAGCGCCAAATATAAATGTCATCAAATTCACGTAAGCCGCTATGAATTAAGGTACCGTATAAAAAGAAACATGCTGTTATTACGGTAAAGTGGAATGCCTGCCAATCTTTGCGGAGGTAGAAAACGAAAATAGCAGGGCTCAGAATGAACACCCAGCTATTATTCAAAATTGAGATGGTATATACAAACCAATCAGGCAAAATTAACTAACCTTAATCTGTTTTACCATCATCGTCGCCACTACCATTACCAGGCATGTAGCTATATTTATCAACTTTTTTCATTTTTATTCTCTATTACATTTGTTAATGAGGCTTAACTTTAATTGATTTACTGCCTTACATCAATAGGTTCAGATTCGTGTGCTTTACCTTGCATAATAGAGATTTCAACACGGCGATTTCGCTTGCGATCTTCGTCGGTTACATTCGGTACTAGAGGCCTCGTTTCTGCGTGGCCGACTACCATCATACGGGACTTATCAAACCCTGGCGCTTTTTCCATTTCACTGGCAACTGCCACCGCACGTTTTGATGATAAATCCCAATTATTAGTATAAAGCTCATTCGATACTTGGAAGTCATCAGTGTGACCTGACACGGTTATTTCACCCGGCACATCTTTTAACAGCGTAGCAATATCACGAATAATAGGTTTAAATTTTGGCTGTAAAAAAGCACTACCCGATGGGAATGAACCATTCTCACGAATGCGAATAATAATTTGCTGGCCTAATGACTCGAGCTCAATCGCACCATCCATAATTTGCTGTTCTAGTTGCTGAGCAATTTTCTTCACAAGTTCATTTGTTTGTTCTTGATCAGCCGCAGAAATTGACTGTTCTAAAGCTTGTTGCTGAGCCGTACTTTGCGATTCACCACCACGTTTATTACCGCGCTGTTCTTGTCGACCACCGGCGGAGCTTTCGTCGCCAGCCTGAAACTCAAGCATTTGTTGCGTCATTTCTACGGTTTGTTGTTGAATCGTTTCAATAGGAGTAGGTTCAGGTTTACCCGGAGTGAACTCCATGGCAATGACAGAGGTTCCCTTTGGAATATCTTTTACTTCAATTTTATTTTGTACACCAAAAGCAAACTTCATGGAGCCGGCAATTTGCTTAAACTTCAGTACGTCCATTTCTGAGAAAGCAAGCAAGAGTACAAAGAAGCACATTAATAATGACATTAAATCTGCGAAGGTTCCCATCCAGGCGGGTAAACCCGGTGGTGGACATTTGCACTCTTCATCTGACATGCTCTACTCCTCGGTATCAACTTTACGTTTTGATTCGGCTAAGTAGTTTTTCAAAATACCTTCAATTACTTTCGGGTTCTGACCGTCTTGAATACCTAGCACCGCGTCAAGAATTAAGCGTTGATTAAGGGCTTCTTCGTCTTTACGCAGTTCTAGTTTTACCTGAATTGGAATAGCGACAACGTTTGCTAAGAAAGCACCATAGAGAGTTGTTAAAAGGGCAACTGCCATTGCTGGGCCGATTGCCTTTGGGTCATCCATGTTTGATAACATAGCAACCAGACCGATTAGCGTACCGATCATACCCATTGCAGGAGCAATATCGGCAAGTGATTTGAATAAACCAGCACCGAGTTCATGACGGTTAGCAGTAAGAGAAATATCTTTTTGCAGCGTGGCGCGAACGACATCAGCATCATGACCATCCACTAACATATCGACCCCTTTACGCATAAAACCGTTAGGGATTTCAGCTTCTTCTAATGCTAAGAAGCCACCTTTACGTGCTGAATCAGCTAATTCTACTGCTTTTTCAATTAATTCTTCCGGAGATTCGATTTTGAACATAAAAGCTTTTGCTGCCACTTTACCTATGCCCAAAAATTGCCCCATGGTGAAATTTGATAATACAATAAAAATCGAACCACCAAATACAATGACCACCGAAGGCGTGTTGTAAAACATTGCAACTTGGCCATCACTACTTAACACCATCGACATAGCAATTAAGCCTATGGCACCAAGAATACCTATTATGGTTGCTAAATCCACATACCCCTCCAGAGGAACAATTACACGATACACTCAAGTATCAAATTTTTATTATTAACTGCTTATCGGCAAGCAGTTGAAATACTTAAATCATTAAATGAATTAATTTTATTTTAATGTAAGATTTTTAAGCTACAAGTTTAAGCTGTATTTAAAATCGTAAAAATAGCATACTAAAAATGAATTATGCGTAAAAAAACACATCATTCTTTGACCTAGTTTAGCATTCCCCCTAAAATTGGCCTCACTTTCTAACAGCTATCGAGGCCACAATGGCAACAAAGAAACCAGAAAACTTAAGCTTTGAAGAAGCACTGGATGAATTATCTCAAATTGTTGCACAAATGGAGCAAGGTGAATTGTCACTGGAACAATCACTAAAACAATTTGAACGCGGCATTGCGCTAGCAAACGCTTCGTCTGGTAAGTTACAACAAGCCGAACAAAAAGTTGCCATTTTAATGGGTAACGATAGCCAAGCGCCTCTTAGCAATTTTGATTCAAACTTGGACTAATTAAGTGCAATTAAAAGAACAATTACAACGCGCTCGTGAAGACGTTGAAGCACATTTAAATCGCTATTTTGAACAGCCACTTAATACCGAAAAAAACATCAAAGAAGCCACCCACTACGGTGTTCTAAATGGTGGTAAACGCTTACGTCCTTACCTTGTATATGCAACGGGCCGGATGATGGGCGCGGACAAGGCCGATCTTGATATTCTTGCCGCCGCTATTGAGTGTATTCATAGCTATTCTTTAGTTCATGATGACTTACCAGCAATGGATGATGATGACTTAAGACGTGGCCGCCCTACCTGTCATATTGTCTATGGCGAAGCACAAGCCATACTCGCAGGTGATGCCTTACAAACACTGGCATTTGATTTAATTGCCAATCATCAATTTGCTGTTTCTGCGAGCCAGCAAGTAAAAATGATTGCCTCATTAAGCAAAGCCTCAGGTATTGAAGGTATGGTAGGTGGGCAAGCACTGGATATTGAAGCGACCGATAAAGAAATTACAGTTGCTCAGCTAGAGCGCATTCATCAGCTAAAAACGGGTGCCTTGCTTAATTGTGCAATTACACTCGGTGCATTGAGTGCAAAAAGCTGTGATGAACATACACTCGCGCAATTAAACATGTTTGGCCAAGCAATTGGACTGGCTTTTCAGGTACAAGACGATATCCTTGATGTAGAAGCTGATACTGAAACATTAGGTAAGCCACAGGGTTCCGATGTTGCTGCAAACAAAGCAACCTACCCTGCTTTATTAGGGATGGCAGGCGCAAAGCAAAAAGCACAAGATTTGCTGGCTCAAGCCCATCAAGCTCTTGAGGCTATTGATTACGACACCAGCGAATTGGCGAGTCTTGCAAGCTATATTGTTGAACGCAATTATTAATACCTAAAAAGAAAGACAAAATAACTAAAAAATCGGAGCGGCAATCGGCTATAATGCACTCTGGTTAGCGAAGGATGTATAAAAAATCATGACACTTGATAGTAGCAAGTATCCATTATTAAGTTTGGTTGACGAACCAGCACAACTGCGTGATTTAGCGCAAGACAAGTTACCTGCGTTTAGTAAAGAGTTACGCAAATACCTACTTAACTCGGTTTCGCAAAGTAGTGGTCATCTAGCATCAGGTTTAGGCACTGTTGAGTTAACAGTTGCACTGCATTATGTTTATAACACTCCTGAAGATCGTTTAGTATGGGATGTGGGTCATCAAGCATACCCGCATAAAATCTTAACGGGTCGTCGTGACCAAATGCATACTATTCGTCAAAAAGACGGTTTGCACCCATTCCCATTCCGTGAAGAAAGCCCATACGATACTTTCAGTGTTGGTCATTCGAGCACCTCAATTTCAGCAGCCTTAGGTATGGCCATTGCTGCAGAAAAAGAAGGTAAAGATCGTAAAACCGTTGCTGTTATTGGCGATGGTGCGATCACTGCTGGTATGGCATTTGAAGCAATGAATCACATGGGTGATGTTAATCCTAATGTGTTAATTATCTTAAACGATAATGAAATGTCGATTTCAGAAAACGTAGGTGCACTCAATAACCACTTTGCCCGAATTTTATCTGGCAGCTTCTACACCAATATTCGTGAAGGCAGTAAAAAGCTCCTTTCTGGTTTACCGCCTGTGAAAGAACTTGCTAGCCGCATGGAAGAGCACCTAAAAGGAATGGTCATTCCGGGTACGTTCTTTGAAGAGTTAGGCCTAAATTACATCGGCCCAATTGATGGTCATGATGTAAATATGTTGGTTGATACCTTACGTAATATGCGTAACCTTAAAGGCCCACAGTTACTACATATTAAAACGCAAAAAGGTAAAGGTTATAAGCCTGCTGAAGCGGATCCAATTGGCTACCACGGCGTACCAAAATTTGATCCGAGCATGTCGAAATTACCAAAATCAAAACCGGGTGCTGCCACATTCTCAAATGTGTTTGGTGACTGGTTATGCGATATGGCAGCCCAAGACGACAAGCTAATGGCAATTACCCCTGCGATGCGTGAAGGTTCAGGCATGGTGCGTTTTTCAAAAGAGTATCCTGCGCAATACTTTGATGTGGCGATTGCTGAACAACATGCTGTAACGCTTGCAGCAGGCCTTGCTTGTGAAGGGTTGAAGCCTGTTGTTGCTATTTATTCAAGCTTTTTACAACGCGCTTACGATCAACTTATCCACGATGTAGCATTACAAAACTTACCTGTTTTATTCGCTATTGACCGTGCAGGTATTGTTGGTGCTGATGGTGAAACTCACCAAGGCGCCTATGACTTAAGTTTTATGCGCTGTATTCCTAATATGATTATTATGGCGCCAAGCGACACTAACGAGTGCCGCCAAATGCTTTACACTGGCTACCAATGCAATCAACCTGTCGCTGTTCGTTACCCACGTGGTAGTGCCGGCAATTGTGATGTTGAATCAACAATGAGTGCGATTGAAATCGGTAAAGCGCGTAGTATCAAACAAGGTAGTAAAGTGGCCATCTTGTCGTTTGGTACGCTGTTAGAGAGCGCCAAAGTAGCCGCAGATGAGCTAAATGCAACAGTGATTGATATGCGCTTTATCAAACCACTTGATACTGAAGCTATTAATGAGTTACTTAGCAGCCATGATGTCATTGTTACTTTAGAAGACAATGCCATTGCAGGCGGTGCTGGTTCTGCTGTGAATGAATATTTGGCTGCAATCAAAGCCGATGTGACTATCTTAAATTTAGGTATTCCAGATGAGTTCATTAAGCATGGCACACAAGATGAAATGCACGCTGAGATGGGCCTAGATGCCAATGGCATCTTAACTCGCATTAAAGAGTTCATGGCTTAAAAACTATACGCAATTCATTAAAAAGGAGCCTCATGGCTCCTTTTTTATTATTTAAAACCATACACATAAAAAATAACTTACCTATTTTCTATTTTCTTGCATCCAATATCTTTAGCTAGCCGTTTATTCATTGAGGTTAACTCGTGAGCACGTATTTTGTCGTTAAACAATACAGGTTGTTTGTTCACATTTGATGGAATATTTAAAAGGTATAGACAAATGAATACGATTAAAAGTAAAGCTATTAAAGATCAACAACTCGCTAATTCAAAACTATCTAAGGTCATGTTTTCTGCCATTGCTCTTGCTGTGATGCTGGGTATTACAGGGTGTGATGGAGATGATGGTAAAGATGGTGCTATGGGAGCTCAAGGTGCAGCAGGGCTAGATGGTACTAATGGTGTCGATGGCCAAAATGGCGCTGATGGTCAAAATGGCGCTGATGGTATGAATGGCAACGATGGCGCTCCTGGCTTTGCATCAGCAACATTTATATTAGCGAACAATGGCTCAGATAATGCGGGCACTATCAACCTCATTGATCAAAATGCCGCTAAACTCACAACATTTAATACTGGTGCTAATGAAGGTGTTGTTTTCGATAGCTTAGGTAATTTAGTGCAAGCTGCTGATTCTGGAAATGGAGCACTGAGTACCGTATGCCAAGTGTTAAACCGTGCAGATGGCATGTACACCAATAATATTGATCGTACATTAACTGGCACAAACACCACACTTGTAAATCCGAAGGGCATACATATCTCTAATAAATATGGTCTTGTTTTTATTGCTGATTTCAATGCTATGCAAGTAACTGTATTTGGTAAAGAAGCTGCAGGCGATGTAGCACCATTAGCAACAACGGTAACTGATGCAACACCATGGGATCTTACGTACGATGAAAATAATGATCGTCTTTACGTCGCACTAACTAATGGTGATGTTGCTGTTTACGACAGTTATGTAATGGGTGGTTTTGCTGCAACACCAACTCGAACCATTACACCAAGTGATGAAACTGGTACAAAAATCTCAGTCAATATTCATGGTATTGCTTTAGATATGACTAGTAACAAGCTTGTGCTGTCTGATGTAGGTAGTGCATCTGATGCAACAGATGGTGCACTCTTTGTCATTTCAAATGCTGCTCAAGCAGATGGTATGGTAGCGGTTGACCGTCATATAGCAGGCCCAATGTCTATGCTCGGTAACCCTGTGGATATAAGTCTTACTGGCAGCGACTTGCGTGTGGCTGAAAAATCAAATGATGCAGTTTTAGTATTTAGTAATATATTTGCAGGCGAAAGTGGTGATGTATCACCAGATCTCATCACGCCAACAACAAAACCTGAATCAATAACAGAAACCGTTATGCATAATAATATGCAAGATAGCTCTGATAGTATTATGGTTAACATGCCCCTGCTCGGTGTAGCTGTTAGTAGTAATCCAGGAACAGTAGGTCCGACAACAGGTCAAATTAGTCGTTTAAACGCACCTTTAACAGCCGAACTGGCAACGTATAATGCAAATCAAACAATTGAAAGTGTGGCATTTGATAAGTCTGGCACCAGCTATGCAACATTTGATGATGCAGTTACATCGATGGGTGGTATCGTTATTTCAAACAAGGTTGCAACACAGCGTAACGGCGAAAGTTACGCAACCAACCAAGATAGAACAATCATGGGAGCAAGTACTGGTATTATCTCACCAAAAGGTATTGATATAGCTTCAGATACGGGCATGATTTTTGTTGCTGAATTTAATGCAACAACGCCTGGTGTTCTCATTTTCTCTAGCTGCGCAACAGGTGATGTAAGCCCATTAATGACCCTAACACCCAGTGCTAGTGCACGCCCTTGGGATGTAGACTATGATCCATCAACTGACAGAGCATTTGTTGCACTTACCAATGGCACTATTGCTGTTTTTGATGAAGTGAAAAGCAAGTGGATGTCAGGTATGACAACCATTACAGGTGAAGATCGTTTAATTACCCCAGCATCCGACGGCACTGCATTTGCTGCACCAACCAATATTCATGGTATTGATTACGACCCATTAAGTGACTCACTAATAGTTTCTGATGTTGGTTCTGCAGCCGATGCCACCGACGGGAAAATTTATGTGATTAATAGTGCCGCTATGGCCAGTGGTTTAACCAATGTAAGTGTAAATATCGCAGGTCCTGCAAGCCAATTAGGTAACCCTGTCGATATTATGTATACGGGTAATGATTTATATGTTGCCGAAAAATCAAATGGCCTAGTTATGCGCTTTGATAATATTTTAAATAGCCCTAGCGGTGACATTGCAGCAACGGTGAGCTACTCCTTTACCGCCCCAGAGTCTGTGGCTGTTTTACCAGCTTGGCTTAATCACTAACCATCAAAAGGTGTTTAGGTAACGAACGCCTCTGTTGGCCTCCAATGCCTTATCTAGCCCTAGATAAGGCATTTTTCTAATTACACATTGATCTAGGAACACGGAATACTATTGATTGACCAGTTCCATGTTGCTCAAAAAAGATCGTGCAAGTTTCACCACCACCACCACTACCGTTGATAATAGTGTTAGTAGCTCCAGATGAACCATTGAATCCTACAACACCTCCGTTCGAATTGGTAAACGCCCCTGTTTCATTCAATTCTGCTAACTTATCAAGAGTGCATTCATTATCAATGAGTGCAGGTCCTGTATCACTACCTTTTAGAGCAGACAAGGTCATTCCGGCAACTCTTGATGCTTCATCAATTACAGTGTAACGAGTACGTGGAGCACCATTAGAGTCATAAAGGTAGATTTCATAGTCAAAAACTAAACCATCTTTGAATGAGCTTTCTTTTTCACTTTGTTCAAACTCCCAAATCAAAACAGGCTTTTTCGTTTCTTCAGTGTATTTCACATTGTAACTGACACCATTTAAGTTGACTCCAACACTTGAAGGGCTAACTCGCCCTGAGTTGTTAATGCGGTTTACTACCTCTCCGGTCGGAGCACCTTCTAAGTTGAACATTAGAGATAAATTCATTAACTCTTTAAGATGATTCATTTTATTTGGATCAACTAACATCGATAGAGCTGTATTATCAGGGCAAGTATCTGATGATGAAGTCATTGGCACTGAATTAAAAACCATTGTATTTTGAATATTATTCGCCTCATAATTCTGAATATTACTTATCGCATAACTAAGAGCTTCATTATAATCAACAACAGCTTGATAGCCTTCAATTTGATCCTGAGTTAGTGTCCTATCTAATGCTTGAGCAGAAAATGTTGGAGCAACTTTGCTATGCCCTAATAAAAAGCTATAAACTGTTTTTGTGACAGGATTTACTAAAACTACATTTTTCTGAACAGAGCCACATATCATATTATCAATGCTCATTGGGCGATTAGGATCTTCTGGATAACATTTCTTAGGGTTAATGTACTCATTTTTGGCAATTGTCCTAGCAACCTCTTTACTAGTACATTGTTTGCAAAAAAAAGCCTCCGATTGAATATCAGCTACACCGTTTGATGAATAAAAACCCAATATGCTAATGAACATTACAATTATTTTTTTCATATCCTTCCCTTTTTATAAAAAACTTAATCACCAAAAAATTAACACCCCCCGAAACATCATGTCAACAACACTATATTTAACGCATCCAAATTTTAATATCGGCTAAACCATTAGCTTGTAGTGCGCTGAGCTGCTGATCAACATTGTTGCTTTGCTCGAACTCAAAAGCATCTAATTGCTCGTCAAAGCTAATATTTGCTACACCATCGCCACCGCGCTTTTTAACTTGATGCAGTGCGATATCGGCAAGGTTAACTGAGGTTTCCCAACCAATAACTTGGCCACCCAGTAAAGGTAACGGATAAAAAGACCAACCAATCGACGCAGTGATAGTGGTCGACTGCCCATTCGGTAATCTAAATGGGTTTGCTGCAATTGCTTCACATAAATCGGCCACATAATTGTCTATTGCTGTGCGTTTGAAATCACGTAGTAAGAGTAAAAACTCGTCACCACTCCAACGCGCAACATAGTCAGAACCTTGAGTACGGCTATTCAACAAAGTCGCCATTTGCTGTAAACAGCTATCGCCTGCAAGTGGGCCATACGCATCATTAATGCGGCTGAAGTTATCAAAGTTTATTATTAATAGCACTAGCGACTTACCCTGCGCTTGCAATGACTGTGAGTTACGCTGGAAGTGTTCGATATCTTTAGGGAGCTGATCAAACAAGAAGCGACGGCTACGTAAGCCTGTAAGCTCATCTGAGTGACTAACTAGCTTAAGCTGTGAGTTCACTTGGTTAAGCTTATCGTTAGCTTCTCGAAGCTCTACGGTACGTTCTGTTACTAAGCTTTCAAGGGCTAATTGCTTACGTTTCTCTTGCGCTCTAAATACCCAAAACACGAGGTAGAACAGTAAAATAAAGCTGCTGGTGATCAAGAGTCTAAAATAAATAGTCTCATCAAAACGACGCGGCACTACAAAGCTGTACTCGGTACGACGTGCTTTTTGCCAATCTTCACCACGACGCTTTGCTTCAAGTTGGAACAAAAACGACCCCGGCGGTAAGTTGGTATAGATTGCCTCACGACGAGTATTGGCATAACGCCAGTCACTGTCTAAGCCACTTAAACGGTAACGGAACTCGATACTTGAAGGGGCATAATAATCAATCGCGGTATATTTTAACGTTACATCGCGTTCATCAATTTGTAGCTCAGGCTTATTACCTAAAGTTGCGGTACTTAAATGACGAAGCGGCGTGATCAAGCTTTCAATGCGAGGCTTAAGTGCTTGTACACCAAACAGCTCAACGCTCTTTGGTATTTCTACCACACCTTGCAGACTTGGGTACCAAATAGAGTTGCCTGTGTCTGCTACAGCATCATGGCCAAGGCCTGCACAACATTGACTGGCTTTACCGTCAAGTTGACGGTCAAACGATGAGATCACTTGTTCTACTTTTAAACTTTCGATATCAGTACCAAACTGCTCTACAGGCATACGGTATACGCCTTTCATAGTACTGACCCAAATACGTTTTAATTGCTTGTCGTAAACTAGACTGAAAATAGAGCCATACGGTAGACCATCGGTGGCATCTAACTGACGCCACTGCCCTTTGGTACTGCGATAAAA
Source organism: Pseudoalteromonas sp. MB47 (assembly GCF_011319765.1). Taxonomy (NCBI): domain Bacteria; kingdom Pseudomonadati; phylum Pseudomonadota; class Gammaproteobacteria; order Alteromonadales; family Pseudoalteromonadaceae; genus Pseudoalteromonas; species Pseudoalteromonas sp. MB47. Next base: position 15,959 of record NZ_VFBD01000003.1, read on the forward strand.
TAAGCCATCGTTAAGTGAACCAATTAATATTCCCACTCCTTCGATATTCAAAATACTGGTGACGTAAGCACTTTCTAAACTAGTTTGGTCGCCAATTTTTTCAATCCCGCGGTCGGTAAAGTAATAAGCTCCTTTACTGGTACCTATTAAGCCAAAATTCTGCTCATCATGAACATAAGTAATAAATTTGCTGCTTAAGAAGGCATTGTATGCAAAAGGTGTTAAACCACCATAACTTAAGCGGTACATACCGCGGCCAGTACCGAGCCAAAATCCACCTTTGCTAGAACGGCTAATTGCAAATACTGGGTTATCGCGCAGCGCTCGCCCAGGCACCGTATACAGGTTTTGGTTTTCGTAATAAAACACACCGCGCCCTGTTGCGATGTACAAACGATCACCATCAAATTGTAAGTCGTGCACTGCTGCTCGACCAAACTGATTACTCGGAATTTGATTTACAAAATTCTTGTTGTAGTCGAAGTAGCCAACACCGCTACGGTTAGCCACCCATAATTTGCCATCAGGCGCTTGGCTAATCGCCATCACCGCTTCGGTCATATTTGAGATAGCTGAGTGACGTTCAATACGCCCTTCGTGAGCAAGCCATAAGCCTTCACTGAAGCTTGCTAGCCAAATGTTATTTTGATTGTCACGGAAAATATCGGCAAACCAAATGCTTTGATCGAGCTGGCTAGGTTCAACCCATTGCCAATCTCCTGAATTATTACGGAATAACAGTCGGCCGTAAGTCGAAATCCATAGCGCGCCATCGGAGTCGCTCATAAACTTATAAACGGCAGAGTTACTGGCATTTGGCAGTGGGAATGGACGCAGCTCGTCATCTAAATCAAGAAAGTAGGCACCCAGCTCTGAGGCAAGATACAAGTTACCTTCAAGCCACGCCATATCATGAATAATGGTTTGTGCTAAACGCTCAGGTAATGAAACCTTGGCAGTCAGCTCTAATCGTAATTTCGCAAAATCAGAAGAGGTATTAGTTAAACGCAATAAATGGCGCTCATTGACCAGCCAAATGCCTTCTGGCGACAATGCCATTTGACTCACCGAACCAACAATTTGCGTAATAGCAGTGGCATTAGATACAGGTACAATTAACGCGGAGTTTTGATTGAGTGTGACTTGATTTCGAGCAACATAATAAAGGCCGTTGGCTGCAATCCAGATACTGCCTTTGGAGTCTTCAAGAATATCGCGCACCGGACCTTTAACGTTAAAGGTTTGCGACATCATGGTTTTAGGATCAAGTGTTACTAAACCATTCTTGGTACCAACCCAAAGTAATCCTGTGCTATCGACTAGTAATTTATTGATACCATTACTTGGCAGGAAGTCGCTGTTTTGCGTATTGAAGTTAGTGAACGTATTACCATCAAAGCGGCTTAAGCCAAACTGAGTACCCAGCCACATATAGCCTTGCTCATCTTGAGCAATACTTTTTAATGATTGCGATGGCAAGCCATTTTGGATGTTCCACTGTTTGACGACATAGTCAGTAATAGATGCAAACGCAGGCATGCTGCAAAGCATCAACAAACAGACAACTAGAAATCGCATCATATACTTGCCACCAAGTAACACTTAACTCATCGTTTAAAAAGGCAAATAGCCTGCTTTAAACAAGGCTTGAACACAAATTAATGAAAAAACACCTGCTAAAATATCATCAGCCATGATGCCCAAGCCCCCGTGTAAACGTCTATCTAAAATTCTGATAGGACCTGGTTTAGCGATATCAAAAAAGCGGAACAATAAAAAACCAACCAACAGTGACTGCCAACTCAGTGCAGCACCAATCATGGTGATATAATAACCAGCAACTTCATCCCAAACAATGGCTGGATGATCATGCACCCCTAAGTCATCTGCTGTTTTACCACATGCCCAAATACCAAACACGCTGATTACGACAGCAAATACAATTTGTAACCAAAGCGGAAAATACATTGTGGTGAAAATAAATGGCAAGGCAGCAAAGGTACCAAAGGTGCCTGGCGCTTTAGGGGCAAGGCCTAAGCCAAAACCCAGACCAAAAAATTGGTGTGGGCGTTTTAAATTGAATAAACGGTTACTGCTCAAACCGGCTCCTTTGTAAAGTGCTGAAAGCCTTTTCCTTGGTAGTTAAACTTTTCGCCATCAATCAATAGCTCAATCTCACCTTCGCCACTTTTAATTTGACCTACACAGCTTGCTTCTACACCATATTGGCGCAGTTTCATATCAACCATGCTTTTATTGCTTTCTGGCACAGTAAACAGCAACTCATAGTCGTCACCGTAATTTAAGATATAGTCAAATTGCTCAGCACGTGGAATCGACGAATTTAATGCATCAGAAACAGGCACTTTATCAACATTGATCACCGCACTAACTTGCGATAGCGCTAAAATATGGCCTAAATCAGCTAATAAGCCATCGGAGATATCAATTGCTGAAGAGGCTGCGCCTCGCAAAACTTGCCCCGCTGCTACACGTGGCGTCGGATAATCAAAACGATTATTTAAATAGCTTAAGTGTTCAGGGGCGATATCGAGGCCTTGTTTACGGGCTTCAATGGCTACACCAGCATCTCCTAATGGACCTGTTACATAAATCCAATCGCCCACTTTAGCACCGCTACGGCGCAGTGCTTTGCCTTCAGGCACGATGCCTTTAGCACAAATCGTAATAGTTAAAGGACCTTGAGTGGTATCACCACCAATGATTTGCACATTGAAGTACTCAGCAATTTCATGCATGCCTTCAGTGAACTCTTCAAGCCACTCTATATTTGCTTCAGGCAAAGTTAGGCCTACCGAAATCCACGTAGGTTCAGCGCCCATTGCCGCAAGATCACTTAAGTTAACAGCTAAAGCTCGATGCCCAAGAGCACGCGCAGAGATGTCATCAAAAAAGTGTACGCCCGCAACTAAAGTATCTGTTGTTACCGCCAATTGACAGTTTTCAGGCACAGTTACTAAGGCACAATCGTCACCAATACCTAGGTTCACATCACGGCGAATAATGCCACGGCCCTTAAAGTAACGATTGATTAATTCAAATTCCTTCATACACAAAAAAGCCGGCCCAAGCCGGCTCTCCTTTACGGGGTTACTTACTTACGCAGTTCTTTCACTGCTTTATCAAGTACACCGTTGACAAACTTATGGCTGTCTTCAGCACCAAACATCTTAGCAAGCTCAATGCCTTCATTGATTGCCACTTTGTAAGGTACGTCTTCACGGAATTTCAGCTCATAGCCAGACAGACGTAAAATTGCTTTTTCGACCATGTCTAACTCATCAGCTGGGCGTGCTAAATGTGGTGCAACGATTTCATCTAATTGCTTACAGTTAACAACAACACCGCGTGCTAGGTCTTTGAAATATTCGACGTCGATCTTAGTCACATCATTTTCAATTAACATTTGCTGTTCAATATCAGCAATTGGGTTGCCGCTTAACTGCCAAGAGTATACGGCTTGAAGTGCTAAGATACGTGCTTTACGTCTTGCTGCTGGTTTCACAGAGATTCCTTAAACTTAAATTTTGTCTAACACATTAACCATTTCAAGCGCACCTAAAGCAGCTTCGCCGCCTTTATTACCCATTTTGGTACCTGCGCGCTCAATTGCTTGCTCAATGCTTTCAGTGGTTAATACGCCAAATGCAACCGGGATATCGTACTCAAGAGATACTTGTGCAAGACCTTTGTTTGATTCGCCAGCGACTAAATCAAAGTGTGGCGTACCACCTCTGATCACGACACCTAGAGCGATGATTGCATCGTGTTCTTTCTTTGCTGCAACGCGTTTCGCTGCTAAAGGTAATTCAACGGCACCTGGTACGTAAACAACAGTAATGTCGTCTTCAGAAACACCACCTGTGCGCTTAAGCTCATCAACAGCACCTGCTAATAGGCTGCTACCAATAAAGTCATTAAAGCGAGAAATGACAATGGCAAATTTTTTGCCCGGTGCGTATTTGTTACCTTCAATAATTTTCATTTAATAACCCTAAAAAATAAGTTTAAGCGGTTGCGATTGCGCAAAAATTACGGCGCATAATACCACAAAAATATAAAAGTAGCCTAGTAAATCTATTTTCCCAAATTAAGAGCGAGGCTCAACATAGTCAACCACTTCTAAGTGGAAACCAGATAGCGCGTGGTACTTCTTAGGACGGCTCATTAAGCGCATCTTTTCAATACCTAAATCAGCCAAAATTTGCGAACCAACACCCACAGTACGCGAGGTACCTTGGAATTTACGATGACTGACATTTTCGCCCGCATCTTCAGCGGCAAAGGCTTTAACGGTTGCTTCTAAATCTTCAGTTGATTCTTGTTTACCTAAAATAACCAGCACGCCGTTATGCTCAGCGATATAAGCCATAGCATCTGATAAGCCCCAGCTACGATCAGCACTTCTATCTGATAATAGAATATCGTTAAAGGTGCTTTGTAAGTGAACTCGTACTAACGTTGGCTCATCTTTCGATACTTCACCTTTTTGTAAAACATAGTGAAGCTGACCATCAATGGTGTCTTTGTAGGTCACTAAATCAAACTCACCATGATCCGTTGGTAGTTTACATTTAGCAACACGCTCAATGGTGGTTTCGTTTAGGTTTCGGTATTCGATTAAATCTGCAATAGTGCCAATCTTTAAGTCATGCTCTTTAGCAAATACTTCAAGATCTGGGCGACGGGCCATAGTGCCATCTGCATTTAGAATTTCAACAATCACAGATGAAGGTTCAAGACCTGCTAAACGTGCTAAATCACAACCCGCTTCAGTATGACCAGCACGTGTTAACACGCCACCAGGCTGCGCCATAATTGGGAAAATATGCCCTGGCTGTACGATATCGCTCGGTACGGCACCTTTAGCGATTGCGGCTTGTACGGTACGTGCGCGGTCGGCTGCTGAAATACCTGTAGTTACGCCTTTCGCCGCTTCAATCGACATAGTGAAGTTAGTTGAAAAAGCTGCACCGTTATTTTTAACCATCAGTGGTAATTCTAACTGCTGACAACGCTCTTGTGTCATTGTTAAACAAATTAAACCACGGCCGTGTGTTGCCATAAAGTTGATGGCATCAGCACTGATATGTTCTGCCGCGATAATTAAATCGCCTTCATTTTCTCGGTCTTCATCGTCCATTAAAATAACCATTTTACCGGCTTTAATGTCATCGATAATTTCTTGCGCGCTGTGTAAATTCATAATGTGCCCATGAGAGTATGATTAATAGTGACGTATCTTTGCTTACTTAATAAAGCCAGCTTGTGCGAGCAAGCTCATTGATATGTCTGAACGGGAAGGTTGTTCAGCCCCTTTAATTAGGCGCTCTAAATAGCGAGCAATCTGGTCAACTTCTAAGTTCACCTGAGTACCCACCTGAAATTCTGCAATCGTTGTTTGCTCAGCAGTATGTGGAACAATCGTCAGCTTAAAGCGATTTTGCTCAACCTCGTTGACGGTTAGGCTAATGCCATCAATACACACCGAGCCTTTGTACGGAATGTACTTCATTAAATCATTGTCAGTACTTAACCAATACTCAGTTGCACGAGCATTAGGACTAATACTTTCGACAGTCGCAATACCATCAACATGGCCTGACACTAAGTGCCCACCTAGGCGAGAAACCGGTTGCATAGCTTTTTCGAGGTTAACTGTTTGCCCTTTTTTATAATGTGCAAACCCAGTTAAGCTAATTGTTTCGTTTGATAAGTCAGCACTAAAACCATCGCTATGTTTAGCGACAACCGTTAAACACACACCATTGGTGGCAATACTGTCACCGAGCTTGACGTCTTCCATATCCAAATTAGCGCTTTGAATACGAATAGCTAGATCGCCTTGCTTTTGTGTTAGTTCAACAATTTTACCTGTTGCTTCAATAATTCCAGTAAACATAGTGCTACTCTTTATTTTCAATTTTTGAGGCTTGCTTTGCTTTTGTCGCTGTTAAGCGAATATCGTCGCCAATCATCACTGTGTCAGTAAAGGTCAGTTCAGTGATATCACTCATCATGGTGACTTCTGCAAAGTTTAGTAAGCTTTTGCCCATATCACCTACTAACTTAGGGGCAATATAAACAATATATTCGTCAATTAAATCTTGCTCGGCAAACACCCCAGCAAGGGTTGCCCCCGCTTCGAGCCAAATATGATTAAATTGTAGTTCAGCAAGACGCTTTAAAACCGCCGATAAATCAACTTTATTGTTAACTGCTGGCACCACTTCGTGTTTAACAAAGTGAGGCCACTTGGTGTGATTATCAAGCGAAGTGGTAAAAATTATTACCGGGCTCTCGATGCTGAATAACGCAAGCTCAGGCGTTAACCTGTTTTGTGAGTCAATAATGATTCGGGTTGGTTGGCGCAAAGGCAGCGAGGTTGGCATGGTAAATGGCAACTCATCAACACGGACATTGAGTTTTGCATTATCAGTAATAACGGTGTCTGCACCGGTTAAGATACCGCAGCTTTGCGCACGAAATGCTTGCACATCTTGGCGCGCTTGAGGGCCTGTTATCCATTTACTTTGACCGTTATTTAGCGCAGTTTTACCATCTAAACTACACGCCATTTTACAGGTTACATATGGCAACCCAGTTTCCATACGCTTTAAAAAGCCTTTGTTTAAGTTGCGCGCTTGTTGCTCAAGTAAGCCAGATGCCACACTAATACCAGCGTCAGCTAATATCTGCAGGCCGCGACCACTTACCGCAGGGTTTGGGTCAACCATAGCAGCAATCACCTTGCTTACACCCGCAGCTTTTAAACCTTCGGCACAAGGCGGAGTGCGTCCATAATGACTACAAGGCTCTAAAGTGACATAGGCAGTGGCGCCCTTTGCTTTATCGCCAGCTACAGCCAACGCATTCACTTCAGCATGGCCCTGCCCTGCGATTTGATGAAACCCTTCGCCGACTATTTCGTCATCTTTAACCAGTACACAGCCAACATTCGGGTTTGGCGTGGTAGTAAAACGGCCGTGTTTAGCAAGCTCAATGGCACGCGCCATGTAAACAGTATCAAGTTCTGTAAACGACATGATTAATCACCTAAACGAGCGATTTCTTCTCCAAACTCGCGAATGTCTTCAAATGAACGATAAACCGATGCAAAGCGCACATAGGCTACTTTGTCGAGTTTTTTCAACGACTCCATGATGCATTCGCCAATTAAATGGCTAGAGATTTCACGCTCACCGGTAGCACGAAGTTGAGATTTAATGATGTTAACGACTTCGTCGACCTGCTCAGTGCTCACTGGGCGTTTCTCTAAAGCGCGATGCAAGCCATTCAGTAACTTGTCTTCGTTAAATGGTTCGCGGCTACCGTCTTGCTTGATGACTCTTGGCATCACAAGTTCAGCGCCTTCAAAGGTGGTAAAGCGCTCATGGCATTCGTTACATTCACGTCGACGTCTCACTTGGTGACCACCGCCAACAAGTCGAGAATCAATTACTTTAGTATCTTTTGCGGTGCAAAAAGGGCAATGCATAGGGTTCTAGTTCCGTTTATAAAAAACAAAAAGGCCGCTTAGTAAGCGGCCTTTATGATAGCAAAAAACAACGCTATTGTTATCTTAATTACGGTTTAACCAGTAATTAAGCGTAAACTGGTAATTTTTTACAGATAGCTTTAACTTTCTCTTTTACTTCTGCTTGTACTGACTCATCGTTGATGTTGTCTAGTACGTCACAGATCCAGCCAGCAAGCTCTTTTGACTCAGCTTCTTTGAAACCACGGCGAGTAATAGCCGGAGAACCAATACGAAGACCAGACGTTACGAACGGTGAACGTGGGTCGTTTGGTACTGAGTTTTTATTTACAGTGATGTTAGCGTTACCCAGAGCAGCGTCAGCATCTTTACCTGTGATATCTTTATCGATTAGGTCTAGAAGGAATAAGTGGTTGTCTGTTTTACCAGAAACAACTTTGTAGCCACGCTCTTGCAGTACTTCAACCATAGCTTGAGCGTTCTTAACAACTTGTGCTTGGTACGCTTTGAATTCTGGTTGTAAAGCTTCTTTGAAAGCAACCGCTTTAGCAGCGATGATGTGGCATAAAGGACCACCTTGACCGCCAGGGAATACAGCGCTGTTTAGTTTTTTGTAGATCTCTTCATCACCACATGCAGAAACGATTAGACCGCCACGAGGACCCGCTAATGTTTTGTGAGTTGTTGTTGTAACAACGTGTGCGTGAGGGATTGGACTTGGGTATACACCCGCTGCGATAAGACCAGCAACGTGAGCCATATCTACGAATAAGTATGCGCCAACTTTATCAGCGATTTCACGGAATTTAGCCCAGTCAACAACGCCTGAGTATGCAGAGAAACCAGCGATGATCATTTTTGGCTTGTGCTCTAATGCAAGCGCTTCAACTTGAGCATAATCAATTTCACCTGTTTCGTCGTTTAGGCCGTATTGAATTGCATTGTACGTTTTACCAGAAAAGTTAACGTGTGAACCGTGAGTTAAGTGACCACCATGAGCTAAGCTCATACCTAGTACTGTATCGTGCGGCTGAAGAAGTGCTTGGAAAACAGCTGCGTTTGCTTGTGAGCCCGCATGCGGTTGAACGTTAGCGTAATCTGTGCCGAATAATTCGTTTGCACGGTCAATTGCTAATTGCTCAACAACATCAACATGCTCACAACCGCCATAGTAACGTTTGCCTGGGTAACCTTCAGCGTATTTGTTGGTAAGCTGAGAACCCTGCGCTTCAAGTACGCGTGGGCTACAATAGTTTTCAGACGCGATCAGTTCGATATGCTCTTCTTGACGAGCCGTCTCTTTAGTGATGGCTGCAAATAACTCTGGATCGAAATCCGAAATATTCATGCTACGTTCTAACATGGGGTCTCCTAAGGCAACGTGTATGGTGTTTTTTGAAGGCTGTATTGTACGCTTAAAACGCACTTTTGCCTATCTTGTAAAGATGAACATATTTAAACAGGGATTGAATTTATTTCACAGTGTTTTAATAATGATATTTTTTTATTGATACATAATAAAAATTTATAGATTTAAAATATTTCATAGATATTTAAAATGTTATTTCAACGAAAAACCGCCCGATTAAATTGCGTTTTTATAGGGACAAACTAAGCTTATAGGACTAGTCAATATCAAGGATGGTATAAGTACATGTTAGCTAAACCAATATACGAATTAGTCCCCTACGGATATTTTTTTCTTGGCATAAGCTGTATCGCATTGGCAAATAATTATGTGCCAACTCTCATCGGTGTAATCTTATTTTTATTAGGTGCTAATATTTGGCGGATGCGTTCAGAAGCCAGAAGAACCGATCATTCAAGCCAGCGTGTTAAACAAAAAAAACGTCGCTATTACTATGAATTTAAACCTTTTATCATTTTTATTTCGGCTTTCACCTTGATGCAATGGACGCAAAATGAGCTCGTCTCGGTGATCAGCATTTTGCTATGTATTTCGGCCGTGGTCATTCTTATCATGCGGGTTTTAAACCGACATAGTCACTCGTTACTTCATTAAAGGCTTCATTAAAAGACTGCATTAAAAAGAGCGGCTTAGCCGCTCTTTATACCTTTATTAAGCACTAAGCTAATTTATTTAACAGCTCAGTTCGAAGCAATTGATAATCAAACTTAATATCTTCAGCTAAACACTGTTTTGCTAATGCATCTGCTAGTGGTTTCGGCATAGGCAATTCGATGTCTAAAATTTGCTCTACGCTGTCTTTGAATTTAGCTGGGTGTGCAGTCGCTAAAAAGATACCTGCACTGCCATCAGCTAGATTTTCTTTCAAGCCCTGATAAGCAATTGCAGTATGAGGCTCTGCGATGTAACCTGTTTGATGAATTTTTTTCATCACTTCTTTTGTTTCTTCTTCACCAACACAGCTTGAATAAAAGTCATTATAACTAAACCATTCGTTATCCAACATAAACTGAACACGCGGCCAGTTATTCGGTTTACTTACATCCATCGCGTTCGATAGTGACTCAAGCGTATCATTCGGTGCCCACTCTTTATTTTGTAAGAAACGTGGCACCGTGTCGTTTTGGTTAGTTGTAGCGCTTAATTTCGCTACTGGCATACCAAGCACAGCACCGATCATCGCGGCACACACATTACCAAAGTTACCACTTGGAACTGAGATATGCGCTTTACTACGCTGCTCTTTTGGTAATTGAGCAATCGCTTCAAAGTAATAGCAAACCTGTGCAACTAAACGGCTGATATTAATTGAATTTGCTGAATTCAGACCAAGCTTTTGTTTCACTTCATCATCTAAAAACGCCTGTTTTACCATGCTTTGACAATCATCAAAGCTACCATCAACCGCATAGCAATGAATGTTGTTGCCTAACGTTGTGAATAGCTTTTGCTGCGCTAATGAAATTTTACCTTTCGGGTATAAGATCACGACATCGATATTTGGCTTATTATAAAATGCATGGGCAACTGCAGCCCCTGTATCGCCTGATGTAGCCGTTAAAATCGTGACTTTTTCACCCTGATTAAATTGCGCTAGACACTCAGCCATAAAACGGCCACCAAAGTCTTTAAACGCAAGCGTTGGGCCATGAAATAATTCAAGGCAATAAATATCTTTTTCTACTTCAACTAATTTCACATCAAAGTTAAACGCATTTTGCACCATCTGTGCAACGGTATCGGCAGGAAGCTCGTCACCAATCAGGTGCGATAAAATCTTACTGCTACGGCTCACAAAGTCTAAATCAAGTAACTTATCAATGTCTTGAATTGGTGTAAGGCTATTAGGGAAGAATACACCTTGATTACGCCCTAAACCCGTTTTTACCGCTTCAACAAACGACACCTGTTGTGTTTCATCTTTTAAATTATGTAATTGCATGTTTATTCCTTAAATTCTTTAAAGCTGTCGTGTGCCAAGCTGATCAAGTTGGCAGATGTGGCAGAAGCCCTGCTCATTGATGTAATTATCATTCAGCCAAGCTGCACACTGCTTAGCAGCTTCCAGGCTCTTACACACGGTAAATAATGTTGGGCCCGCACCAGAAATGCTGACAATCTCTGCACCAAGCTCTGGCAAGGCACTCTTTGCTTCGGCAAAGCCTTGAATGAGCGGTGCGCGATGTGGCTCAGCGATTTCATCACTCATAATGGAAAGCGCTGCGTCAAAGCGACCTGTAAGCAATAAGCTGCTAAATGCAGAAAGTCGCTGAGCGAACTCAACACTGTCGTGCATTGATAATTGCGTTGGCAAGACCGAACGCGCTTTTGCGGTATTCAGTGAAAATCCCGGAAAAGCCGCTACGTAATACCATTGATTATCAACAGGTAACGAAATTGACTTGTTGGGAATGAGTTCACCAGTTAATTGCAAGCCACCTAAATAACAGGGTGTGATGTTATCGTAATGACGACCGCCACTAACAATGGCTTCAAAATCAGCCATCAACTCGATAAGTTGCTCTTGAGATAAGTTGGTTTCAGCGAACTTATCAAGGGCTGCAAACGCAGCCACCACAGAACAGGCACTCGAACCTAAACCTGAACCAATTGGTAGGTTCTTTTTAAGCTCAAGTTTTACCGCTGGCATAGTCGGTGCAACGTGTTCTTTAAAATGAATTAAGCATTGATAAGCCAAGTTTTCTTCAGCATTAGCAGGCAGTTTATGGGCATAGTCGCCAGAGCAGACAAAAGTATCTTGCTCAGCGGCACTCACCTCTACAACATCGCCTAATAAGGTGCCATCGATTGGTGCTAGCGCAGCACCTAACGCATCAAAGCCTACAGCAAAATTCCCGATTGAAGCGGGTGCATATACACGGATCATGACCAGCTCCTAACGTGTTAACGTTTTTAAAATGTCGGCAAATACACCTGCAGCCGTTACTTCAGCACCTGCGCCATAACCACGGATAACAAACGGACGAGGTTGATAATATTGACTTAAGATGGCCAGTGCATTTTCACCGTCACGGATATCATAAAGAGCATGGTTACTATCTACGGCTTCAATGCCTACTTTACATTGACCGTTTTCAATAGTACCCACATAACGAAGTACTTTACCTTCGCTTGCAGCACTTTGTATACGGTCGTTAAACTGTGCATCAAGTGATGGTAGTTTTGCCATGAAATCTGCTACAGAATCACCTTCTGCAAACCCTTTTGGTAAAACAGATTCAACTTCGATATCGCTTAGTTCTAACTCAAGACCCGATTCACGAGCAATGATCAGTAGTTTTCGAGCAACATCAGTGCCTGATAAATCATCACGCGGATCTGGTTCTGTAAAACCACTTTCTTTTGCTTTTAACGTGGCTTCGCTAAGTGATAAACCATCTTGTAGCGCACCAAACATATACGATAATGAACCCGACAAGATACCGCTGAACTTAATAAGTTCATCACCGGCACCAAAGAGTGATTTCAGGTTATCAAGTACTGGTAAGCCTGCACCTACGTTTGTTTCGTATAAAAACTTACGATTATTCTTCTGTGTCGCTGCAACTAAATCTTGGTAGTAAGCATACGAGCTAGTATTGGCCTTTTTGTTTGCCGCAACAACGTGGAAACCGGCATTCAAGAAATCAACATATTGCCCAGCAAGCTTATCGGCTGAGCTACAATCTACGATCACAGGGTTAATTAAATGGTTTTGTTTAACAAATTGCTCGACCAAATTTAAATCAAATGCCTGCTCTGACACGGCTAATTTGTCTTGCCAACCATCAAAAGCAATGCCTTCGCTATCTAGATAAAGCTGCCTTGAATTAGCAACACCGTACAAGTTCAGTTTAATATTACGTTTTTCAAGCCATGCTTGTTGACGCTTTAACTGCTGGATAAGTTCTTGACCTACTAAGCCACAGCCAAGTAAAAACACATCGATTGAAGGAATGTGAGTAAAGAAGTTCTCATGGCACACTTTCACTGCGTCGTTGCATAGTTCACCATCGATAACCGCTGAAATAGCACTCTCAGTCGAGTCTTGTGCAATAGCAACAATGTTAACCTGCGCTTGAGCTAATGAAGCAAAGAACTTAGCTGCTAAGCCTTTGTGCGCACGCATGTTATCACCAACTAGGGTTACAATCGCAAGGTTACGCTGTACTTGAACTGGTTCGATTAAACCGGCTTGTGATTCTAATTCGAAAGCAGTTTGTAATGCTTCTAGAGCAAGTGATAGGTCGCTCTCATGCACACAGAAACTGATACTAAATTCACACGAAGATTGTGTGATTAGTACAATTGACACATTATCATGCGCCAATGCATTAAATACTTTTGATGCCATACCCACTTTGCCTTTCATACCTGGGCCAGACACGGTTAACATAGCGAGGTTTTGTAAACTTGATAGCGCTTTAACAGGCTCGTTCGACACACTGTCGTTACTGATCACTGAACCTTCAGCGCGTGGGTTATGAGTATTTTTGATCTCACACGGCACACCCGCTTTGGCACAAGGTAAAATCGTTTTCGGGTGTAATACTTTCGCACCAAAGTAAGACAGCTCCATTGCTTCTTTATAAGATAACGAATCAACCTTAGATGCTTTTTTGATATAACGCGGGTCAGCATTGTAAACACCGTCAACATCAGTCCAGATCTGGCATACATCAGCTTCTAGGCATGCTGCCGCAATAGCTGCTGAGTAATCTGAACCATTGCGACCAAGTGTTGTTAGTTCCCCCTGCTCATTGGCAGCAGTGAAACCCGGCATGATATAAATTGTGCTCGGTGCCGCTTTTAATGCAGCTTGAAAACGTAACTTACTTGCGGCCAAGTCAGCTTCAGCATCAATGTAGCCACCCACTGAAGCTATACAGTCTGTTGCTTCTAAATAACGAGCATTACTTTCGTTAAGCATACACTCCATCAAGGCAACACTAACGCGCTCACCAAAACTAATTGCATAAGCACGTACTTGGTCTGGGCAACACTTCAAAAGTGCAACACCATCCAGTTTATTCTTAAGTTCGTTTAAATCAGGCCAATTCACTACCTGACCAAAGTCAGCTTCAACAGCAGCTTTTAATTGTTCACAGCGCGCAACCAATGCTTGCCATAACTCACTAAAATCTTGCCCCTGCTCTGCGGCGCTTGCTAATGCTACTAATGAATCTGTCATGCCACCTGGTGCTGACAGCACTAACAGCATTTCATCGCGTAATTCTTCTTTGACTAACTGAGCTACCTGTTGCAAACATGCGTAGTCGGCCAAGGACGACCCACCAAATTTTAATACTCGCATTATTTATGTTTCCTCATTCCATAAACGAAAAAGGCCTGTGTTCTAGTGAACACAGGCCTATAAATTTGTTGCACCGACCTATGCCACTATCCCGTAAGGATGATGGTTGTAATAATAATGGTCGTTGCGTGATTAAATGTTTTCATAGCCTTTAGACTGCCTTAAATGTAGCCAAGCTGTCAACCCTTAAAGAAAAGATAAATTATGCGCTTTTGTTATAAAAAATATTAATGAATACCAAATTTATGCAAAGTTGCTTTCAGTCGAACAATATCTATTGGCTTATCGATGAAATCAATGGCTCCCAAACTAACTACTTTTTGCTTCATTTGCGCTTGAATATCAGCTGAAATCACTATAACAAAGCACTCTATTTTCTCTGCTTTGATCGTTTCAAGTACAGCAACACCATCTAGCTCTGGCATAGTTAAATCCAAACACAATAGATCAAAGTTTTGCTCGCGTAGTAAAGCAAGTGCTTCTCGACCATTGGTTGCTTGTTGAATATCAGCACTTAAACAGTTACCTAAGCACCGAACTACTTGTTTGCGAGCTATACTTGAATCATCACAAACCAGTATTGAAAAATTAGGGTTATTCATGAATATAAAAATCTTCGCTGTAGCAAATACAACATCTAAAAAGGCTAAAGTAAAAGACGAGCGAAATTTATAACACACTTTTATTGGTGCAGTAAGGTTAAGTTTTTTTAAAAAATAGTAACAATTTATAAATACTCCAGTAAAAAAGGATTTATTTATTTATTTTTAACCGTTTATTAGCTAACTTTAGAACTAATTGAATGTATTACAAATGTAACCAAGGAGCTATGGGTATTCTATGTTACAGAAAAGCCTATCAAAAGAATTGTTAACAAATGTGCTCTCGGTCTACTTCTTACTCACTTTTGTAGTGACCTGTGGGCAGGTTATTGCTGAATATGTAAACACTAAAGATTACATTCGTGACGAATTAACCACTTTACAAAAAACATTTAGCCGTAGTTTAACCCGTGCAATTTGGGAACTTAACGATAAACAAACCATCACAACAGCTGAAGGCTTACTCGCAATCCCTATGATCGAAGGCATTATTGTGCGCGATGATAGTGGCGAGGTACTCTCACAATTAGGTCGCTCATTAGATATTCACGAGCTATATAGCCAGCAGTTAGTGCAAGAAGAAGCGATAATTGAAGATACACCATCCGGTTTATTCGGCTATACATTTCCGCTTATTTTTGAGTTTTCGGGTAAAACAACTCAAGTAGGCGATGTAACCTTATTCTCAAGCCGAGAAGTGGTATTTAGCCGCATCATGATCTCTATTTATTTTCTAATCGGTAACGCAATGATCAAAACCACCTTTTTGATCATACTTTTCTTACTAGCGTTTAGAAAACGCTTAACTGAACCACTTGCGCAATTTACAGAACAAATTGAAGATCTTGAACTAAACGATTTAGAAGGCCGCCATATCGAGATCCACACAACTGAACACAACGAATTAAAAGTAATGGAAGAATCTTTTAACCGTTTAATAGATAAAGTTGTTCTCTACCGAGAAGAACTGGAACATACTCAGAAAGAGCTTGTACTTAGTAATGAAAAACTCGACCAACATAATTTACAGTTAGAGCAAGAAGTCGCGCGCAAAACATCTAACCTTAGCCAAGCGATGATGGATTTGCAGCAACAGAAATATGAATTAGAAAAACAAAAGCTAACACTGACTGAAGAGATAGACCTTCGTAAACAAACTGAACAAGAACTCATAACCAAGCAAACTGAGTTACAGCGCTATGTTGATGAGTTGAACTTAGCACAGGAGCGCCTAGTCGGCTCCGAGAAAATGGCTGCTTTAGGCGGCTTAGTTGCAGGTATTACCCATGATGTAAATACACCAATCGGGATTGGTGTGACTGCGACTTCATTTTTACAAGAACGTTTAGATCAGATTGAAGCGGCATACAAAGAAAAAACCCTATCACCAAAAGCGCTTGAAGAGTTTATTAATGACGCCAAGCAAAGCACTAGCTTACTTACTAGTAATTTAGACCGTGCATCAGAGTTGGTTGCAAGTTTCAAACAAATTGCAGTCGATCAAGCCAGTGAAGCAGTACGTACGATTAATTTCAAAGAGTATTTAGGTGAAGTGATCCGCTCTTTACATCCAAAACTAAAGAAAACATCTCATCATATCAATTTAGATTGCCCTGAAGATTTAACACTCAACCTGCCTGCAGGCGCTATTAGCCAAATTTTTACAAACTTGATCATGAACGCACTTATTCATGGCTTTGAAGGTATTGAAAGTGGCATCATAGATATCATAATTAAAGACGAAGAAGATGAAGTCGTTATCGACTTTAAAGATAATGGTAATGGTGTATCCGAACATCAGCTAGAAAAACTGTTTGATCCGTTCTTCACAACCAAGCGTGATCAGGGTGGCAGTGGGTTAGGTACTCATATCACTTTAAACTTAGTGAAGCAAACCCTTGGCGGTGATATAGAAGTAACAAGCGAAGTTGGAAAAGGCTTGCATTACCATATTAGTTTCCCAAAAAACATGCCTAAACCGCTTTCAATGTTTAACTCATAAGCAATTCGTACTGATGGCGAAATGATTCATTTCGGCATCAGTTTTTTATTGTTATGATTGGGCAAATTTATTGAAAGGATTAGCCTAATTATGTGGTTTAGTAACCTTATCTGCTACCGTTTTAAACAAGACGTTTCATACTCTCAAGAAGACTTCGACAAAGCCCTAGAACAAGATCTGTTCCGCTCATGTACAGGCCAAGAGCTTTCAACATTTGGTTGGACAAAAGCCTTTGGTAAGCATGGTCAAACTCTATCTCACTTCTCTCAAGACAGCATTTTAGTATGCGCTAAGCGTGAAGAAAAAGTACTGCCTGCGGCCGTTATCAACGAATTGGTTGCAGAGAAAGTTGAGCAAATCGAAGCGGAAGAAAACCGTCCGGTAAAGAAAAAAGAAAAAGACGAACTAAAAGAAAATATTCTGCACACTTTACTGCCTCAAGCATTTAAAAAGTCGAGCCTACAGTTTGCGTTTATTGACCAAAAGAATGGCTGGGTTGTCGTTAACAGCGCAAGCTTTAATAAAGCAGAAGAGCTTTTAGCCCTACTTCGTAAATCACTTGGCACGCTACCTGTCGTACCTGCATTTGCTAATTATGATTTAGATGTATTTTTAACAGATTGGTTAACTAACTTCAGCACTCCTGAAGGCTTCTCTATCGGTAACGATGCAGAGCTTGAAGAAGCCGATGACAGTGGTGCTCAGGTTAAATTGAAAGGCCATGACTTATCATGTGACGAAGTAAAGTCACACCTAGAAAATGGTAAGCGCGTAACTAAACTGGCTCTTGATTGGCAAGAACGCGTTAAGTTCATGCTACAAAACGATGGCTCGATTAAGCGTCTAAGCTATTCAGAAACATTAAAAGAAGAAAACGCCGACATTCCAAAAGAAGATATGGCGGTAAAACTTGATGCAGACTTCATCTTAGCGTCAGAAGAAATTAAACAGTTGCTAGAAGAGCTGACCCAAGGCTTAGGCGACGCTGAAGATTTATAAAATTAACCTAAATGTTAATTAACAAAAAGCGCGACTTGGTCGCGCTTTGTGTTTTTAGCTATTCAGTAAAAATGGCTTTGACCTCATCAAGCATATCGTGATATTCGTCTTCATTAAATAACTCAAGCGATTCTATTACGCCTTTATCTACATATGTTTGCAATGCTGCCGATTTGTCAGAAACCTGCAAGATGCCTTCTAAAATCGCGCCAATACGAATAAAGTCAACATAGCATATATGCTCTGGACGATAGTTTGGATTTGCCCAGCTTTCAGCAACTTCGACGAACTCATCAGTAAAGCCCCAAGCACGCATAATTGCGCCACCTACTTTGCCTCCTAACTTTTGGATAGCGTGTGCCAAAAAACTTGGATTTGCAAAAACTTCAGGGTGCTTTTCAGCCTCAGTCAAAATTGGCAACACGCCTATGTTATAGACTAATGAAGCTAGCGTAATGGTATCTCGGTTCAGTGATGTTTGCTTATTTCGACGTAAGAAAAAGTCCATTAGAGTAATTGAGTGACATGCAACTTTAAGGGTTTTTTGCCATGCTTTATCCATATACCCTTTTATCAGCTCATTATGCGATACAAACAATTGTTCCATCGCCATTGCGGTGGCAATATTTTTGATTTGACGTAGACCAATTCGTGTGACGGCTTGATGAAGATTGGTGACTTTAACTGAGCGCCCCATAAATGCACTGTTGGCCACTTTAATCATTCGTGCCGATAACGCTGGATCATGGGAGATAACATCTGCCATATCCATCAAGTTTACTTCTGGGTTATCTGCTGCTTGCCTCACTTTTACTGCAACTTCAGGTAATGTCGGTAACACTAAAGTGTCATTATTTATTCTGTCGACCAATATGGTCAGTAATGCATTCTCTGTTGACATATGCGTGCCATCCTCTTGGGTTAGTTTGCCAAAATAAAGACAAACTAATGACTGACATTATTAGATTAGTTCTTGTTTTAGTATTGTCTAACTTAACGCTAAAGTTAAGAAAATCACAGAAATTATCTCTTTTTATGCTTTTTAATCATGTAACTGATAAATAAATATCGCTTCTAGCGCTGTATACTTGCCATGTATATGGCAGGTTTGCTTTAATGCATACACTTTTTGTTTTAATAACAATGACTCTCACTAAAATCGGGAACGGGCAAAATGACATTAAATAAAATTAGCCAAGCACTTATCTTATCAGGTGCTGTTTTTCTTGGTGCATGTTCTGATCAGCAAGCAACCACTTCTCAAACTCAGCCTGCTGCAGAGCAAACAAAGCAAAGTATTGAACAGAACAACCCACAACTTATCAATGCAGATGAAAACCGTTTAGACATTTACACAGACTTCACACTTACTTCTGATCTTAGCCACCTGAGTGATAACCAAAAGCAAATGGTTGGTAAGTTGATCGATGCCTCAAAAATTATGGATGAGCTATTCTGGCGCCAAGCA
Organism: Pseudoalteromonas sp. MB47; assembly: GCF_011319765.1. NCBI lineage: Bacteria > Pseudomonadati > Pseudomonadota > Gammaproteobacteria > Alteromonadales > Pseudoalteromonadaceae > Pseudoalteromonas > Pseudoalteromonas sp. MB47. Next base: position 35,292 of record NZ_VFBD01000003.1, read on the forward strand.
TTTGGTGAGAACAAAGACGCTTTCTTAGCAAAAATCAATGATGAAAAAGTTCAGAAGTTTGCAGATATCAACTACGGCCCTTGGGATCGCTTAAACGGCGACCAAGTTTTCTTATCAGGTTATGAAGAAAAGCCTCTAGGCGCTGAATTTTACCCAAGCGATATCACTAAAGAAGAATTAAACAACGCAATCGTTGATGACAAAACAGGTCTTTACTCAGTGATCAAACGTGACGAGAAAGGCCTTCTTTACAGTGTGGCTTACTCTGTTGAGTACGCACAAGAGCTAGAAAAAGCAGCCAACTTGTTACGTGAAGCAAGCAAGCTAGCTGATGATAAAGAATTCGCTAACTACTTAAGCATGCGTGCAGATGCACTAGTAAATGATGACTTTCAACCATCTGATTTTGCATGGATGGATATGAAAAATAACCCTATTGATGTGGTTATTGGTCCTATTGAAACCTATGAAGATCAACTATTTGGTTACCGTGCGGCGTATGAATCTTATGTACTAATCAAAGACTTGGCATGGAGCGAGCGTTTAGCTAAATTCGCTGCTTTCTTACCAGAGCTACAAAAAGGTTTACCTGTAGACGAAAAATATAAGCAAGAAGTCCCAGGTTCAGACGCTGACTTAAATGCTTATGATGTCGTTTATTACGCAGGCCACTCAAATGCGGGTAGTAAAACAATTGCTATCAACTTGCCAAATGATGAGCAAGTACAGCTAGAAAAAGGAACACGTCGTTTACAGCTTAAAAACGCAATGCGTGCTAAGTTCGATAAAATCTTAGTGCCTATTTCAGAGCAGCTAATTGTTCCTGAGCAACGTAAACACATTACCTTTGACGCTTTCTTCGCAAACACTATGTTCCACGAAGTAGCGCACGGTTTAGGCATTAAAAACACCATTACGGGTAAGGGTACTGTTCGCCAATCATTGCAAGAGCATGCAAGTGCCCTTGAAGAAGGTAAAGCGGATATCTTAGGTCTTTACATGGTTGAGCAATTACTTAAGAAAGGCGAGATCACTGACGGTACATTAGAAGATTACTACATCACCTTTATGGCTGGTATCTTCCGTTCAGTGCGTTTTGGTGCTTCAAGCGCACATGGTAAAGCGAATATGATCCGCTTTAACTTCTTCGCTGAAGAAGGCGCATTTTCTAAAAATGCTGACGGCTTATACAGCGTTAACATGGAGAAAATGAGCCAAGCAATGGAAAAACTATCGCGCTTAATCTTAACGATTCAAGGTGACGGTGATTACCAAAAAGTTGATCAGCTAATCGCAACTCATGGTGAGATCAAAGCAGAGCTAGCGAAAGATTTAGAAAAATTAAGCCAAGCTAATATCCCAGTTGATGTTACTTTCAAACAAGGCAAAGAAGTATTAGACCTTTAATACCAGCCTTGTCTGATATAAAAAACGCTGCAATTGCAGCGTTTTTTATTATTCTCGTGCGACAAAACTTAATCCATATTTGCTATTCAGCTGGACTATATCACCACTAATCAACATCTTATTAAACTCTGAATTAAAGTCATCTATAAACTCATTAAGCTCCCGTTGCTTAGTGAAACCATAATAGCCTTGATTCACCGTAATGATTGGCGACAGCATGATAACCTTACTAGAAATTGATAAATCATCAATAATCGGAAGAGCAGCTCGCGGGTGAGTCATCACTAGATCAACTCGATTGTGCATTAACTGTAAAAAACTAGCTTTAACACTCGCCACTTCTGACAAAGTTAAACTTGATTTATTGCGTTTAAATTCTGAACCATAATTCCAACCCCGAGTAATACCAATCACGTCTTTACGTAAGCTTGCGAAATTACCAGCCCAAGTTACATCGCTATTTTTTTTGGTAAAAAAGACAATAGGATCTTCATAAAATGGCAAGGCACTAAATTGCATATATTGTTGACGTTGAAGAGACTTATAAGGACCGATAATGGCATCTGCATGGCCTTGCTCAACCATTTTTAAAGCACGCTTTAGTGGCATGATATCGATGACGAGTTCATGCCCAAGGCGTCGACAAATTTCATGAGCAATATCAGCACCTAAACCAATCACTGTACCTTGTTGATCTTGTTCTAAGATTGCGGGGAAATGGCTCCCAACAAAGTAATAACTTTTTGCTGTTACGGAAAATGAACATAGAAAAGCCAATACGGCTATTACTGTGCTTTTCACTTTTATTAGTCTCTTATTTTTCGCATCTACTTAGCTTAGCGCAATTTAATATGATTGATTAAAAATGTGCTCTTAGTTGCTCTATTTGTTCATCGCTATATGGAACTGCCGGTAATTTACCCCAAATAGGCGCAGGCCAAGCCGGATCGGTAGTGAAGCGTGCAATATGATGAACATGTAATTGCGGCACCATATTACCCAATGCTGCTATATTGAGTTTGTCTGGGCTGAATACCTGTTGTAACAACTTACTCAGTTTGCCTGACTCTTGTAATAAGGTAATTTGTAGCTCTTCAGACAGATCGATAATCTCTTTAACGTCTGCAACTCTTGGCACTAAGATAAACCAAGGGTATTGGCTATCATTCATCAGCAATACTTTACACAGTGGCCAATCCGCAAGTTCAATGCAGTCGCGTTGTAGTTCTGGGGCCAGAGAAAACGACGTATCAGTATTTTTCATCAATAAATCCTTTGATATTGGGTAATCAAATCCTACTTTATAGCATTTTGTTGCAGTTGCCTAAGCTTACCATTAACATCATGGCAGTTTTTATTCGAGCGAAGGTACTCCTGTGCTAAAAAAAATTAAATCTCTCTCACTTGCTCTGCCAGTGGTGGCCACTGCATTTAGTGTGACTGCTGAACCACTCACACTTGAGCGTATTTTTGACGATCCAAGCTTAGCAGGCAAAGCGCCTGTACAACTTAAATTCTCTCCAGACGGCAGTCGTGTCACTTACCTGCAAGGTAAAACCGATGATTACAACCGCTACGATCTATGGGAATACAACTTAAAAGATAACAAAAACCGCTTATTAGTTGACTCTGCTGCGCTATTTTCTGGTCCAGAAAACTTATCTGATGAAGAAAAAGCACGCCGTGAGCGCCAACGTATTTTTGGTAAAGGGATCTTAGAATATAAATGGTCTAAAGATGGTAAAGCGCTTTTATTCCCACTTAATGGCGACCTTTACTATTACGAGCTTGCCTCAGCTAAAAGCCGCAAATTAACCGACACAGACGCATTTGAAACCGATGCACGCTTCTCACCTAAAGGGCACTTCGTATCGTTTATTCGTGAGCAAAACCTATACGCACTTAACTTAAAAACGGGTCAAGAAATCCAATTAAGTAAAGATGGTGGCGGTGTTATTAAAAACGGTATGGCCGAGTTTGTTGCGCAAGAAGAAATGGGCCGTATGACTGGCTACTGGTGGTCTGGTGATGAGTCTAAAATCGCTTATACCCGTGTTGATGAAAGCCCAGTAAAAGAAGCGATCCGTAATGAGATTTACGCCGATGAAGTAAAGCTTTTTAACCAACGCTACCCGTTTACAGGTACCGACAACGTTAAAATTCAGTTAGGTGTTGTAAGCATCAACAATCAAAAAACTGACTGGGTTGATTTAGGCGACGATCAAGATATCTATATCGCTCGCGCAAAATGGTTAAAAGATAACAAAACGCTTTCTTATCAGTGGCAAGACCGCTCGCAACATAACTTAGAGTTACGTTTTTATAATAGCGACACTAAAAAACAAACGGTTGCCCTAACAGAAACCAGTGATACTTGGATTAACCTACACTTTGATTTGCAATTCTTAAACGATAAAAAGCATTTCGTTTGGGCATCTGAGCGCGACGGTTTTAAACACCTTTATTTATACCGCACAAACGGTGAAATGATCCGTCAAATCACCCAAGGTGAATGGGTTGTTGATAGCTTAAAAGGTATCGATGAGAAAAAAGGCATCGTGTATTTTGCAGGTCGTAAAGACACAGCACTTGAGAGCCACCTTTACAGCGTACCGCTATTCAAAAAAGGCGAAATTAAGCGCGTAACTGAGCTAGGTGCTTACCATAATGTGGTAATTGCTAAAGATAACAAAACCTTTATCGATAACAGCTCATCAGTGAATAAGCCTGGCTCTGCGGCATTACGTAAAATTAATGGCGAATTTATCACTTGGCTTGAAGAAAACAAGTTAGATAAGTCACACCCATTAACGCCTTACCTAGCTGATTTGATCACCCCAGAATACGGCACACTAACGGCTGAAGACGGGCAAATCATGCATTACCGTTTATTCAAGCCAACTAATTACCAAGACGGTAAAAAGCACCCAGTTATTGTTAACGTGTATGGCGGCCCTCATGCTCAGCGTGTAACGAACAGCTGGCGTAGTAAAAACTTATACTTCCAGTACATGGCACAACAAGGCTATGTTATTTTCCAACTTGATAACCGTGGTTCATACAACCGTGGTAAAAAATTTGAAGACGTGATTTATAAGCACTTAGGTGTGGCTGAAGTGGCAGACCAAATCAAAGGTGTCGAGTTCTTACGCACCCTTGATTACGTTGATCCTGAGCGTATTGGTATTTATGGCCACAGCTACGGTGGTTACATGGCGCTTATGACCATGTTTAAAGCGGGCGACTACTTCAAAGCCGGTGTTTCTGGTGCGCCAGTTACTGATTGGGCACTTTACGACACTCACTACACTGAGCGTTATGTAGGTCACCCTGCAACTAACGCGAAAGGTTACGAAGCAAGTGCAGTTTTCCCGTATGCTGAAGGCTTAAAAGGCCCGCTGATGATTTATCACGGTATGGCTGATGATAACGTGTTATTCACTCACGCCACTAAGTTATTCAAACAACTGCAAGATCAAGAAAAACAGTTCGAAATGATGACTTACCCGGGCTCAAAACACAGTTTACGTGGCAAGAGCGTACAAACGCACTTACACCAAACCATCACAAGTTTCTTCAACCGACACTTTAACGTTGAGTAATCACGTTTAATTTCGGTAACTTAGACTAAAGGCTGATTGTTAAATCAGCCTTTTTTTTGTCTCAATGTATTCTACTATTTAACTAGATTTTCGACCTATTTTGGCTACGCTTAATACATTGCTCTTATGAGCATGACGAAGGAACACACATGAATTACTTACGCCGTTTTACAATTTTTCAGCGCCTCGCCATGTTAGTGAGTGTGGTCGTGATAGGGCTGATATTTTTGAGCGTCTCGAGTTTAACGCAGCAATACAGCTCGCTAAAGCAAGAGCAATACATAAAAACCCAAAACCTTGTTGAGTCAGCCTACTCTATTATCGAGCATAACTATGCGTTGTTTGAGCAAGGTAAGCTGAGTGAGCAACAAGCCAAGCAAGCAGCCCTCGAAACAATTTCTGCACTACGTTATGACAATAACAATTACTTTTGGATCAACGATTATGAACCCGTTATGGTCATGCACCCGTTTAAGCCAGAATTAAATGGTAAATCGCTAGCGGGCAGTAAAGATCCAGATGGTGTGTTGTTATTTGTCGATATGGTTAATATCGTCAAAAAACAAGGAGAGGGTTTTATTCCCTATAAGTGGCCAAAGCCAGGTAAAGATCAGCCCGTTGATAAAATTGCCTACGTAAAAGGGTTTGCAAAGTGGCAATGGATTGTTGGCTCTGGTGTCTACATTGATACCATTGAAGAGGCCTTCTCGTCACTTCGTACCCATGTCATTATCACCGCGGTAGTGATTATTGCCCTACTGGTTGCGCTTAGCTACCTAATTGCCAATAGCATTCTTCGTCCGACACAACTTGCCGCAAATATGATGAAAGATATCTCACAAGGTGAAGGTGATTTAACTCAAAAGCTTGATGAAAACGGCAATGATGAAGTGTCTCGTTTGTCGCGCTACTTTAATTTGTACACGGCCAAAATGCGTGAGTCACTAAAACATGTTGCCGACAACGCAGAGCAAGTGAATCAGTTTGCCCACAGCGTTGATGATGCCAGCAAAACCAATCATTCATTTATAGAACTGCAAAACGACAGCTCAACTCAAGTGGCCACGGCGATGGAACAAATGACCCATCAAATTCATGATGTCAGTCAGAATGCTGAACAAGCTGAGCATGCCGCTAACGAAGCTGCACAAAATGCCGAAGCAGGCAAGCAGGTTCTTAACAAGACCATCACCGCCATTGAAACCTTGTCACGTAACATTGAACAAGTGAGTAAGGTTACTGCCGACCTTGCTGCAGAGAGTAACAACATAGGCTCAGTGCTTGATGTTATCCGCAGCATTGCAGAGCAAACCAACTTACTGGCACTCAATGCAGCCATTGAAGCAGCACGTGCTGGTGAGCAAGGTCGAGGCTTTGCCGTTGTAGCTGACGAAGTGAGAACTTTGGCAAGCCGTACAGGTAAAAGTACCGATGAAATTCAAGCTATGATCAGTAAACTACAAACCGGTGCACAAGCTGCTGTTGATGCTGTATCAGCAAGTCAGCAGTTATCAAGTGAAACGGTTTCACAGGCAGGTGAAGCAAATAGCTCCCTTAGTGAAATTGAACGACTAGTCACTATTATCAAAGATATGAACAGCCAAATTGCTCGCGCTACCGAGCAACAAACCAGCGCCGCAGATGAAGTTAACTTGCGGATTAATGAGCTTTCACAATCAACCGAGCAATCACTGTCGAATACCCAAGGACTTTCCAACGCCAGTGATAATTTAAAGCATAGCTCACAAGCATTGAGCGATGTAGTTAACCGTTTCAAACTCGATTGATCACAGCACTTCAAAAGCCCTGCAATGGTTTGCGGGGTTTTTCTATAACCTTTCTTTTTTATCCCCTAGTAATTTTTGAAGCCACTAAAAATTCAACCCACTGATTTAATTAGATCTTTATTAAATAGATAAAAAAAAGATGATAAATAGATATTAACGAGATTTACATAAATAAATTAAAAAGGAACTAATGGGGTGTGCTGAATTAAATTGCCATTGGCATTTAATCACTATTACAAAAATAATAAGGAGCGATACCAAAGTGCCTTCAAGAAACATACACCCCAAAAAGAACACACACTTAAAGCGTACTATGTTAGCTGCAATTTGCACTTACTCGCTACTCGGAGTAACTAATCAAGCGCTGGCAGATACAACTCAAACAAAACAAATTCCATTACACTTTATAGTTGCAGCAACCGATAAAGATGGCGCTAATGCCAAAGTTGACCAAGCCACTATTGAGCAATCAATTGAAAACTTAAATTCACATTATCAAGGTACAGGTTACTCATATCACTATAAATCTACTGACTTCGTAACCAACGAAGAGATGCCTGGTTTTTATGACGACGATTACTCACCAGACAATAGAGTGTTATTTATTGAGCCTTATTTTGATAAATCAGCTTTAAATGTCATGGTCGCAGACTTTGATGGCGTCAATGGTAATGCGTTTTTTCCTTACTTTGGCGTAGATGGTGTGTTAATTGATACAGAAGATCTTGTTACAACGACACTCGCACATGAAATCGGCCATAACCTCAGTTTATTGCATACCTTTGCCGATGGTGATGATGAACCTATTTCAGTGCAAATCGGTGAACGTGGCTACTTGTACGGTGACCAGATAATCGACACCCCTCCTTCTTTTGATGACTTAGATGATGATATTGAAAATTGCGAATACACAGGCTCTGCCGAAGATGAAGAAGGTACTCCCTACGCCCCTGATGCCAAAAACATAATGAGCCAAGGAAAAAATACCTGCCGTACGCACTTTTCTGCACAACAAATAGACCGTATGCAGTACGTTTTGCAAAGAGATAAATACCATCTTTTTAATCAATTTGGTGAAGGTAGAACCGTACCAAACTGCGAAAACTCAATTATAGTTACTCAATTCCCACATATAGATGGCTTTAATTTTAATCAAGAAATAGCGCAGCCATGGGTTCAAGATGTAGCTAATAACGGCTTCTTTTTTAGAACCTCACCTGATTCAAATTCAAGCAGAACAGGTGCTGATGAACCCTTTGAGGGGCACAGCTATTTACAAATTGATAGTAGCAAACGGGATGACACTGATTTTGATGACATTGTATATGCCAAAAAAGGTGACAAATTAAACTACTTAAGCCCTTGCTATGACTTGAGCTTCATCGAAAAACCGACATTGGAGTTTTACTTCAATATGCACGGCAAAGATATGGGAACTAGTATTATCGAGGTATCCGCCGATAATGCGCAAACGTGGGCTGAGTTATGGCGAAAAGAAGGCCAACAACACTCCGACGGCGACATTTGGGAAAAAGTGACGGTTGATCTATCTAACTACAGAACAACTCCCGCACAGCTGAGACTAAGTCATATCATAGAAGGTGAAAAAGGTGATGCGTCATTTGATCTTTTCACTGTTTCGGGCACTCAACCTCAGCAAGATTATGAATTTAATAGTAATACTCTCAATATAGCCGAAGACGAAAATGAAGTAACATTCAAGGTCATTAAAAACTCTGGCTTAGATAGTAGTTCGAAAATACGAATTTACACCGAAGACGTGGATGCTATTGCTGGAGAAGATTATACAGCACTTGATGAGACCCTTACTTTTTCGAGCCAAGAAACTGAAAAAGAACTAGCTATAAATATATTTGATAATAATGAAGTTGATGGTTCTCGCTCTTTTAATATCAAACTAGCATCTGATGAAAGTGACATAATCTTCAATGAATCAATTGTAACGATTGAAGACAACGATGTTGATTTCAGCTATGAATTAGACATTTCAGACACACAAATATCAGAAAATAGCGGCCAACTATTAGTTGGTATAATCAAATCCGATCCAACCGATTTTGAAACAAAAGTTCGTATAAAAACGACGGATGATAGCGCGGTCGGCGGCACTGATTTTACAGCTCTTGATGAAGTACTTACCTTTGCTCAAGGCGAAACACAAAAAGACATTACGATCGACATTATTGATAATTCAGAGGTAGATGGTTCAAGACGCTTCACTCTCGTATTAGAGTCTGAATCATTCAATGAAAAATACGCTGATGAAGTAATCACAATCACCAATGAAGATGGTATTCCAGAGCATGCAACCCCAGATGATAAAGCAAGCGGCAGTGTATCAGGTTACTTTACACTAATGCTCGGCGCACTGTGCTTTATTCGTAGAAACCGAAAGAAGAACATAAAAGACTAAACCTGACCAAGCATAGGCTTTAGAGCACAGGGTTGTGTCTAAAGCTTATGCTTTTTAAACTTACAACTTACAAACAATAACGAGCGAATAAGCTGCTTACTGTTGCGGCGGTAGGCTTGCCATGTTGCCAATCACCACCTTCTACACCACTGCCAGCGATATCCATATGAACATACGGTAATGGCTGCGCTGATTCAGTACCATGCTTATCTAAACCACCAACAATCGCTAAGAATGCCATCGGGAACTGATGACCACGTGCAGTTACAGCAGAAGCTGCATTGTTACTTGATAGTACGTCATCAGCTAATGTGCGAGGGCGAATGAAGTCATAATCTTCACGGCGGCTACGAGATACTTCTGCGGCATCTGCCCACAAATCGCCTAAGTCAGCAATTTGGCGCGAAATTTTCGCCGCGCGAGCTGGACCATTTTCAACATACGCACTGTAAGGACCCATAGCACGTGCTGCGTGGCCTGTTAGTGTTGCAACAGTGAATAGCTCTGGATTCACTTCGTTTAAAGCGCGATCTTTCATTTCGCTTAGTAAGTCGCCCATAGCTAAACGGCCTTCAGCATCTGTGTTACCGATACGAACACGCACACCTTCGCGGCTAGTAATGATTTCATCAGGAACAAAACAATCAGAACCAATTGAGTTACGAACTACGGCTAAGTAAGCAATCACTTTTACGCCTTTTGGTGCAAAGTCAGCCACTGATTTCATAAAGCCAGCAACCGAAGCAGCACCGCCTTTATCGCGGCTCATACCTGCCATAAAGCCACCCACTTTAAGGTCTGCACCACCGGTATCGTAAACTAAACCTTTACCAACAAACATTAAGGTACGCTCAACATCGCCTTCAGGCACGTATTCTAGTTTTACAACACGTGGGTGATGACGCTCAACAGCATAAGATGCGCGCGCTACGGTGCTCATCATTGGGTAATCTTTATCGATAGTGTTGATATCTGAAATCACTTCAACAGACACCTTACTACCAGCAAATAACTCAACGCAGTAGTCTGCAAAACGAGGTGGTGCCATACGCTCAGGCTCTGTACCACATAAATCACGTGCAGCGTATTGACCTGCAGCAATAGCATTAAGCGCTTTGCTCATTGCCTCGTCTGCACCCACTAGGCTAATTTGGCTAACTGGTTCAATCGCTTGGCCGTGGAACTCACGTGCCTCAAGTGGTTGCCAAAGCGCTTGGCAAGCACCTAAATAAGCCACTTCAAGGGCATGCTTGTAACGGCTATCTTGATTTACGTTAGCAAGTAAAATTGCAGGCTGAGTGCTACCCGATGCTTTCGCTTCTAGTACACCTTGCTTTGCTGCATCAAAGTAACGACGTACATCATCATAATCACGGTTTAGAGGGCCTGTAGGCGCTAAAATAACGCGTTTAGAGTCAATTACAAGTAATGTCACTTGTTTGCCAATACGTGCGTCTACAGCTTGTTGAGCGCTAATAGCTTGACTTAAGCTTGCGTCTGCTAAAGAAGAAAAATCATCACCGATAATAATCAATGCATCGTGATTTGCATCCGCTAGTTGAGGGGCTGCAACTGCATGAGGGTATGCCATAAAAAAGGTCCTGCTGTTAAAAACATAGGACCTTATTATCATTGATTTAGGGCGCTATTGCCAGCCAAGTAAGATAGCTTACTATAAGGCTGGCAAGCTAAGTTTACTGCTCTGTAATGTCTGCTGAGTCTTTACGATGCTTAACAATTACAGACCAAGCTTCAAGCATAACCAGTACGCTCACAACCAGTACTAACAAATCAAGTGTCACCAGTAACCAGTTACCTTGTTGATAGTACTCGCCCAGTTTAATAACCCCAGCAAAGAACGCCATGACGAGTACAAAACTCATTGGTATAAGCGTGTATTTAGCTGGGCGATTCGCTTTAATTAACATTACCGAAATCACCAGTAAGGTTAAGCTTGCTAAGATTTGGTTAGTCGAACCGAATAACGGCCAAATGATCATACCGCCGCTACCGTCAGCGCCACCAGCACCAAAAGCAAGCAGTAAACAGCTAAGTACTGCAATGAGTGTAGCTACAATACCATTACGAATGATGCTGATATTATAAATATCACCCCACTCTTGAATGATATAACGCTGCAGGCGCACGCCAGAGTCCATGGTAGTCCCCGCAAACAAGACCACCATCACGGCAAGTAAGGTTGATGCCACCTCTTGCGAGATACCCCAACCACTTTCAATTAAGTTAGCGCCACCATTAATAAAGGCGCTGACACTACCTGCACCTAAGTGACTATAAATTTCATGCCATTCTTCAGGTGATACAGCAAGTGCAACACCACTAACTGCAACGAGTGTTATAAGTGCAAGCATACCTTCGCCTACCGCACCTAAGTAACCCACAAAGCGGCCATCAGTTTCCTTGTTCAGCTGCTTAGAACTGGTACCTGAAGACACAATACCGTGGAAACCCGATACCGCACCACAAGCTATGGTCACAAATAGCAATGGAATAATACTTGGTGTATCAACCGCCGTTTGCGTATTAAACGCAGGCGCTGTGATATCTGGCATTGACACAAACACCGCACCGTAAAGAAGCACTAAGCCAACTAATAACTGCATACCGTTGATAAAGTCACGAGGCTGTAACAGCATCCATACTGGCAATAACGAAGCAATGGCTGCATAGATAAATAAGATAATGATCCAGTTCGCATTCGCACTTAGACCAAACATTTCATCAGGTAATGAAATTGGCATACCACTACCAAGGTAAATGGTGTAATACAGAATTCCCACACCAACTAAACAAAGCGGAATTAACGACACTTTACGGCGTAGTAACTGGCCAATAACTAAGGCCACTACAATCGCTGACCAAGCGGGGAATACCGCGTTAGGTTGCGATACAAATGACTTGGCAATAACCACACCAAATACCGCATTCACCATCAGCAGCACTAAGAACACCACAATCATAAATAGCGCACGGGTACGCTTACCAATTACGCTTTCAGATAAAGCGCCCATTGATTTGCCTTTGTTACGCGCGCTGGCCCAAAGAGCCCCCATGTCGTGAACACCAGCAAAAAAGATAGTACCAAATACCACCCAAAGTACCGCAGGCACCCAGCCCCAATAAACGGCAATAGCAGGGCCAACAATTGGCGCAGCACCTGCAACAGAAGTGAAATGGTGGCCCCACAACACAACTTTGTTAGTTGGCACATAATCCACCCCATCCTCAAGTTCATGAGCTGGCGTGACAAAATTATCATCCATTTTAAATATTTTTTCGGCGATGAATTTCGAATAAAAGAACCATCCGAACAACATACCGACTATTCCGAGCAGCACGATTACGACCGATTGCATAGTCATCTCTCTTATTAAGTTATAATGTTGTCTAAGGTGTTGAACTAGGCAGGCCTAGCACCCCAACTAGACACTAACAAACTTTCAAGCACCAAGGTGTTAACCTTTAGTCTAATATACTCAGCTGAAAATGCTCGTGAGCCTGACTCTTTATTCCGACACCTATCCCTAACAGGCGTACTGGCTGGTTATTACCTCGCTCATAGGCTTTGCTCATTAACTCAGCAAAAATGCGTTCGTCTAATTGATGGTGGCTTTGATCGGCACTGGTCACGACAAAATTGGCAAATTTTACTTTTACCGATAATTTATTGATGCGGTTGTTTAATTGTTGTTTATCAAGACGGCGGGTTAATTCATCCATCAAGCGGGGTAACTGGCTTAAACACTCGTCTAAATTATTTTTGTTGTATTCATAGGTGTGCTCAACACTGAGTGACTTTCGTACTCGCTCAGTTGACACTTTGCCAACGTACTCGCCTGCACACTTTTGATATAAAGAGACGCCAAAATTACCAATGTGCTGCTGCATCCAATTAACCCCTTTCGCACGCACATCAGCCCCTGTGTAAAGCCCTTTAAGTTGCAGCTTTTCTAAGGTCACCTTGCCAACGCCGGGAATTTTGCCAAGCGGTAAACTCGCCAAAAAGTCATCAACTTGATCGGGTAATACCACAAATTGACCATTAGGCTTATTTTCATCGCTAGCTATTTTGGCAATAAACTTAATTGGCGCAACGCCCGCTGAGGCTGTCAGCCCAGTGGTGTCATAGATTTCTTGGCGGATTTGCTGTGCCATGAGTGTTGCACTGCCTTTGCATGCGGTACTGTCGGTTACATCAAGGTAGGCTTCATCTAACGATAACGGCTCAATAAGGTCTGTGTACTTTGCAAAAATGGCGCGAATTTGCGTGGAGATTTCTTTATAAACCTGCATTCGTCCGGGCACGATAACCAGATCGGGGCACAATTGTTTGGCGTGATAGTTGGACATCGCCGAGCGCACACCATATTTACGGGCAATATAGTTGGCTGTTGAAAGCACCCCGCGACGACTATTACCACCTATAGCCAGAGGCACATTGGCAAGCGCGGGATTATCACGCATCTCTACAGCTGCATAAAAGCAGTCCATATCGATGTGAATGAATTTTTTCATCAGGAACACAACAACTGTTTATATATACAGTTATTATATTTAAACTTCCTGAGAGTGCAAGCTAAGAGGTTTGGCTTGTTTGTTGGTTTGGTTTTTTGCGACTGAAAAGCCGTGCGCCAAATAACCAAAACGCGGCTTCGAATAACAAGCCCACGACAATTAAAGCGATAAATCCTGACATTGTGCCCATGCTATAACAGAGCAAAGCTAGAGCAAGTAAGATGAAAAGTGCAATCCACTTTATCACCCTCAAGGTTAGTTGCTGCATAATTAAGGTCCTTTAATGTGTGTTCATTTTACTCACACTTTACGTAAGCGTGAACTTATAAATCTAGCACGATTTACTGAGATTTCTAATTTCCTTGAGCTAAAAGCATCATATTGCTAACCTAAGTTTTCTCACAATCAATGAAGATTTACTATGCAATCGTTTATAGAACAACACCCTATCAGAACCAAAATAAATGTCGCATGGGGTGAAATGGATGCCCTACAACACGTTAATAATGTGGTGTACTTTCGCTACTTCGAAACAGCTCGTATCGATTTTTTCACTCAACTAGGCTTTCTTAAAGATTTACAAGTAACAGGTGTGGGTCCGGTGATCAGCGAGAACAATGCTCGCTATAAACGCCCAGTAACATTTCCTGATACGGTGCATGTTGGTGTTAAGATTAGTGACATTGAACACGATCGCTTTATGATGCATTACACTGTATTTAGTGAAAGCCAAGACGCAGTAACAACCATTGGCTCATCACAAGTGGTTATGTTTAATTTTAAAACGGGTAAAAAAGCTCAGTTAAATGATGAGTTATTAACTGCACTTAAAGCCCATTCTAGCGATTAACAAGGATCTATTATGCTTTATAGCCCACTTGGTCGAAGTGGTATTGATGTATCTCGTGTCTGCTTAGGTAGCATGACATGGGGTATGCAAAACAACCAAGCCGATGCCGATGAACAAATCGCCTATGCGTTAGATAAAGGCGTTAACTTTATTGATACCGCCGAAATGTATGCCGTTCCACCTTCTCCTGACACCTACGGTAAAACAGAAGAGATCATCGGTAATTGGTTAGCGCGAAATAAAGACAAACGCGATGATCTTGTCATTGCCACTAAAATAGCAGGTAACGGCTTACCGTGGGTCCGCGATGCAGGCGATATTACTCGCCAAGCAGTGGTTGAAGCCGTTGATGCATCTCTTAAACGCTTACAAACTGAGGTTATCGATTTATACCAATTACATTGGCCTAACCGTACATCACCGCACTTTGGTAAACAGTGGCCAGGTAAAGTATGTTTCTCAGAAGCTGACACTGAACAAAATATCGCGGGTATGTTAGATATTCTTGAAGGTCTAAATGACTGTATCAAGGCTGGCAAAATTAAGCATTGTGGTTTATCAGACGATACACCTTGGGGCATTAGCCAGTACTTGCGTTTAAGTGAGCAGCATAACCTTCCGCGTATGGTTTCTATTCAAAACGAATTTAGTCTCCTGCACGCCAAAGATTGGCCGTATTTGATTGAACAATGTATTCATGAAGATATTGCTTACCTACCTTGGTCACCGCTAGGTGGCGGCATGTTAAGCGGTAAGTACTTAAATGGTGCTCGCCCTGAAGGTAGTCGTTGGACGCTAGTGCAACGTAATGGTTTATTTAGAGACACAGTACAATCTCGCGCTGCGATTGCTGAATATGTTGAAATTGCTAACGCCTTTAATTTAACCCCTTCACAACTTGCATTGGCTTGGTGTAATCAAGTGGATGGCGTAAGCTCAACAATCATAGGCGCTACATCTATGGCGCAGTTAAAAGAAAATATCGATGCTTTTTCTGTGCAATTAAGCGATGAAGCTAACGATAAAATCGCTGACGTATTTAACCGTTATCCAATGCCTTTTTGAGCATCTCCCTGCAATATTAATAAGTCTATTAAATGATAGGCTTATTAATACTTATTCATCATTTTTACCTTTCTTCTACAACTTCACCAATACTTTAGTGTATGGTAATTCACAGCATTTAACTTTTTTGGTTGTTAATGAGTAAATACGTAAA
Organism: Pseudoalteromonas sp. MB47; assembly: GCF_011319765.1. Lineage (NCBI taxonomy): Bacteria > Pseudomonadati > Pseudomonadota > Gammaproteobacteria > Alteromonadales > Pseudoalteromonadaceae > Pseudoalteromonas > Pseudoalteromonas sp. MB47. Next base: position 51,127 of record NZ_VFBD01000003.1, read on the forward strand.
ACATATATTATGCATGATAATGGTGATAGTGCTTGTTCCTATAACCTATGCTTCAGAGCGGCTTTCTATAACTTGGCTCGAAACAGATAACAAACCTTTCTTTGTTGATAAATCTAAGCAATATCCTTTAGGTGGCTTGTGCAACAACATAACCGACTTACTGATTGAAGCAATGCCAAATTTTAAGCATCAAAAGTCACTATTGCCACCTAAGCGATTAAGCAAATATCTCGATGATGGACACTTAGCGTGTTACGCGTGCATGATCCATCGAGATAAAAAAACTAACCGTGCCACTTACTCTATTCCAACTGCAGTTTATCCATCCTTTAGCGTGTTAAGTACTGAAGAAAGAGCGCTAAAGATTAAGCAAAAACACGGTAATCCAGTGTCATTAATTTCATTATTGACTGATGCCAATTTTATTTATGGCCAAAATGATGCGCGAAAATTTGGCAGTAAACTGGACGCAATAGCTAAAAATACTAAGCTTTATGAGAGTGCTGCATTAAGTGGCACCGGCAGCCATGCAAACCAAGCGCTACTATCGCAGTTAGAGCATGGCTACATTGATTACACAATTGATTACCCATTTGTTGCTGATTATTACAATCAACAAAACCAACAGAATATTCAAAAGCTCAGCATTGCTAATCCAACTCAAAATGTGGTTTTTGGTGCCATTGGTTGCTCAACAAATGCGCCTAATAATTATGCCGAAAAAGTACTTGCAGAAATCAATGAGGCGCTGAAAAACAAAGTACTGCCGAGTGAAAAATACCAGCAAAGCCAACGAATTTGGCTCGAACAAAGCTTTCCTGAGTTTTCAACTTATTATCAGCGCTCTATTTTAGACCCGCTTAAAGAGCCTGCCACTGATGAGATAACAGCTCCTGTTGATCATCCATAAGTGTTACAGCAAAGCTCGAATTTGCGACAACCTTCCCTACCCCTTCAGGCGTGCCAGTCATAATGATGTCGCCATCTTCTAGGTCCATAAAATCACTAATTTCAGCTAAGATTTGCTCTGCGTTATGCAGCATTAACCTTGTATCGCCTAGTTGAGTGTCTATTCCATCAATCTTTAGACTAAATTGATAATGACAACTGGCATTAACCGCAACAAATTCAGTAAAAAGCGCTGAACCATTAAATGCTTTTGCGCGCTCCCAAGGCAGGCCTTTTTCTTTAAGTGTGCTTTGTAAGCCTCGTTTGGTTAAATCAAGCCCAAGCGCAACCGCTGCCAGCTGTTTATCTTTAACTAAAAAGCAAAGCTCAGTTTCGTAATGTAGAGCCTCACCTAAGTGTTCGCTATTAAGAGAATCAGTGATGGCGCTATTTGGTTTTGCAAACAGCACCATATTTGTTGGTGTTTCATTGTTAAGCTCTGCAATATGCGCAGCATAATTACGACCTACGCAAATAATTTTGCTTGGGGTGAATACTTCTTTATTCCATTTCACTGATTGCACGCAAATACCTCTCATTTTAACAAATGTAAAAGACTCAATTTTTTATTTTTAGCATTAACATGCCAATTTCGTACCTAAAATAAGTAAATTCATTGGTAGAATAATTCTCATAATAACATAAACATAGATATTACCTTTCACTATAAGCGTTATTTATGTTGACGATTGTTTTACTTTCTAATAACTTAATGTAAGCGGTTACATTTTAAAAATCGGGTTCGGCGATTTTTTTTGGAAAGAAATGTAAGCGCTTACAAAAATAGACAACAACATAAAATAAAACCAAATCTGGAGATTTGCATGAACCACACACTTTTCAAGAAAAAGCAGCTTGCTATTAGCCTGTCTATGGCAATGGGTTTAAGCGCGCTAGTTCCTCACTCAGCTGTCGCCGAAGAACAGCCCGACAAAGCAAGTGATATTGAAGTAATACAAGTATCAGGTATTCGCGGAAGCCTAGTAAAATCAATGGATATCAAGCGTCAATCTGCGGGGGTTGTTGATGCAATTACCTCTGAAGACATTGGTAAATTCCCTGATACCAACCTAGCTGAATCTTTGCAACGTATTACCGGTGTGTCTATTGACCGTAGTAATGGTGAAGGTAGCAAAATTACGGTTCGTGGTTTTGGTCCTGAATTTAACTTAGTAACCCTTAACAATCGCCAAATGCCAACAACTGGCGGTCGTTCATTTGATTTTGGTGACATCGCAACAGAAAGTGTGAGCGGTGTTGAAGTATATAAAACAGCACGTTCTGATATCCCTAGCGGGGGTATTGGTGCAACAGTTAATATCACTACAGCTAAACCACTTTCTAATCCTGGTTTGCACGCTTCGATTGGTGCAAAAGCAGTTCACGACACATCAAACGAAACAGGTGATGATGTAACGCCTGAGCTTTCAGGTATCTACAGCAACACATTCAACGATGACAAATTCGGGATTTTAATTTCAGGCTCAGTTCAAGAACGTGATAACCGCGAACAATCAATGGCAGTTGATAACTGGATCCCAGATGTTGATATTTCATCGTCTCCTGATTTAGCACTGACAGATAACAACCAGCGCGCAGATGGCGCAACCTGGTATCCGCAAAATGCAGGTTACGCGTTTTCAGACAATTCACGCAAACGTACCAATGGTCAACTTGTGCTGCAATACGCACCGAATGACCGCATTACTGCAACCGTTGATTACACTTACTCAAAACTCGAGTTTGAAAAAGATGGCCGTAGCTTTGGTGTATGGTTCAATAATGGTGGTAATGTCAGCGCAGCAACTATCAATGAAAAAGGTACTTACACGCAGGTAACTGAAATTGGTGGTGACTACTCTACAAACTTAAACCGTGGTGCAACAACCAACGAAAATAAATCGCTTGGTTTAAACATTGATTGGCAAGTAACAGACAATTTAAACATTGAGTTTGATGCGCATAACTCATCGGCTGAAAGTGCCGGTGTAGGTATTGGCCACGATGCGTTTATGATCATTGGTAACACATCATGTTCATGGTGTGAAAACCCAACGGTTAATATCGACGAAAAAATGGCTGACTTTAGCCAAGGCGAAATTCCGCTTATTGATATGACCTTAACCAATGGCCAAGCAGAAATTTTACCGAGCGATATGGGAACCCTTTTCGCCGGTGTAAACAAAGATACCAACACTAACGATCTTGACCAATACCAGTTAAAAGGTACGTGGTATAACGAAGACAGCGGTGCTCTATCGAGCATTAACTTTGGTGTATCACACACTAAAATCGATTTCCGTACGACAACAGCCTACTCAGGTCAGCTTGCTGCTGGTTGGTGGTTGAACTCTGCGGATTGGTACGATGACAGCATGTTCACTCGTGTCGACAGCTCAGGTTTACTTGATGGCTTCTCTGGTGGTGGTAGCGATAAGTTATTAAATTACTACTACGATGCTGATTTTGATGAGATTGTCGCGATTGCCGAAAGCATTGACTGTGATCACCCTGATGGCGGTATTGGCGCATGTAGCTGGCCTGCTGATGTAAATGGCATGGTGCAAGCGGGTCCAATCGATGACGACCACCGTGTAAGCGAAGAAACAACGGCGGTATACGCACAAGCTAACTTCGAAACAGAATTTAACGGTATGCCAGTGAACATCACTGCGGGTTTACGTTACGAATCAACAGATGTTACAGCAAACAGCTTAGAGCGCCCTGCTGTTGCAATGGAATGGGTTAACGGTAACGAATGGTCTTACATTTACGCTGATGAACGCTCATTCTCAAACGGTGAAGGTAGTAGCAAAGAGTTTCTACCTAGCATCGATATGAATATCGAAGTAGTTGAAGACGTTATTGCACGTTTCTCTTACAGCCGCAGCCTTGCTCGTCCTCCTGTAGGCGCGCTTCGCTCAACAACGTCATTCTTAGGTAACCCGAAAGTGGGTCAACGTAAAGTGGCTGTGGGTAACCCGAACTTAAAACCTTATACTTCAGATAATATCGACCTATCACTTGAATACTACTACGGTGAAGGCAGCTATATGTCTGCGGGTTACTATCGTAAGCAAGTTGATAACTTCCTTGTAAATATCACAACCGAAGAGACGATTGACGGTATTACAGACCCATTCATCGGTGATCGTGCTGAACAAGCGCGTGACGATTTAGCGGCAGCGGGTGAGCAACCATCTGACCAAGCAATTCACGATAAGATCAACGAAAACCAAGGCACAGAAGAAGGCACACCTATCGTTGGTAACGATACAGATCCTCTAGCAAACTTCTTCGTATCGCGTGATAACAACGTTGAAACAGCAAATCTATGGGGCTGGGAACTAGCAGCGCAACATATGTTTGGTGATTCTGGCTTTGGTATTGCCGCTAACGCGACTTTCGTATTTGGTGATGTTGAAGCAGACCGAGATGCTATCGGCTATCAATTTGCCCTACCGGGTTTAAGTGATTCAGCTAACTTCTCTGCGATTTATGATTTAAATGGTTTATCGGCTCGTATTTCTTATAACTGGCGTGATGAGTTCTTAACAGGCTTTGACCAACATGCTTCACCTATCTTTACTGAGTCTTATGGCCAGTGGGATATCAACGTGAACTATTCAGTTAACGAGAACCTAACTGTGTTTGTTGAAGGCCTTAACCTGACAGATGAAACGCAACGTACTTACGTTCGTTACTCTGAGCAGCTGTTACGTGCAAACCAATACGGTGCGCGCTACAACATCGGCTTCCGCTACTCGTTCTAGCATTTTGTTGTCAAAAAAGCCGCTCAACAGCGGCTTTTTTTTTCATAATTATGCTAGTTTGTCTACATAGCATTTGAGATGGCCTTAAACATGCAAAAGAATGAAGTAAAAAAAGTCGTCATTTTAGGTGGTGGTACAGCAGGTTGGTTATCTGCAGGTTTAATTGCTGCCCAGCCTCATTTAACTCACAACGCACAAATTACCCTGATTGAGTCGCCCGATATTGCCACCATTGGTGTCGGTGAAGGTACTTGGCCGACCATGCGACAAACCTTAAAAACCATCGGCATTAGCGAAAGTGAATTTATTCAACGTTGTGATGCGTCTTTTAAACAAGGCTCACGTTTTGATGGCTGGTGCGACGATGAAGGCGACGCACATTATTACCACCCGTTCAGCTTACCGGTGACGTATCAGCAATTAAATATTGCACCTTACTGGTTTGCCAACAAAGATGCCGTGAGTTTCAGCCACGCGGTGGCAAGCCAAACCTACTTATGCGATCACCATAAAGCACCGAAAAACCACTTACATAGTGCCTATCAAGGTGAAGCAAACTATGGCTATCATTTAGATGCTGGTAAGTTTGCCATGCTGCTACAACAACACTGCACTACCAAACTAAACGTTGAGCATATCGTCAGTCATGTTGAATGCATCAATAGTGATGAAGATGGCTATATTAGTTCATTGCAAACTCGCGATCATGGTACTATTGCGGGTGATTTATTTATTGATTGCTCTGGCACCCACGCAAAGCTGTTACATCAACATTACGGGATAGAGCTAATTGAGCAACACGATGTGTTATTTAACGATCGAGCCGTTGCCGTACAGGTGCCCTATTTAAACCCGCAGCAAGAGATCCTTTCTTATACCAAAGCCACGGCGCAAGATGCTGGTTGGATTTGGGATATCGGCTTACAAAGCCGCCGTGGTCTAGGTATGGTGTACTCAAGTCGTTTTGCCAATAGCGAAGATGCGAAACAAGCGCTTAGCCAGTACATTGCAAAAACCCAGCCTGGCACAGCACAAAATGAACTGATATTTCGTGAAATCAGTTTTACGCCCGGCTATAGACGCCGTTTTTGGTATAAAAACTGTTTAGCTATTGGTATGTCTGCAGGCTTTATTGAGCCACTTGAAGCCTCAGCGTTAGTCATGGTGGAGCTTGGCCTTAATAACTTACTTGCTAATTTCCCAACACATCGTGCTGCAATGCCGACACTGGCAAAACGTTTTGATGAGCAGTGCCATTATCGCTGGCAACGTATCATTGAGTTTTTAAAGCTGCATTATGTGTTGTCAAAGCGCACAAGCCTTTATTGGCAAGCTCATAAAGAGGCAAACTCAATTCCTCTGCAACTTCAAGAAAACTTAGCACTTTGGCAATATCAAAGTCCGTGGTTAAACGACTTTGACCGCGCTCAAGAGGTCTTCTCTGCAGCCAGTTACCAGTATGTACTTTATGGCATGAAGCAATTGCCACAATTTCCTGTACTTGCAATGCCTGCGGCAATTATTGAGCATTTTAGTGCTAACCAACAACAAGCCAAACGCGGATTACAACAACTACCCACTAACCGCGAGCTGTTAAATCATATTCAGCAATTTGGTATACAACCTATTTAATCTCAGTATTAGGAGGCCCAATGGCCAATCATGTCTTACTTGATAACATCAGCCATAAAGACCTAAAAGTGATCACCACACGCGGTGCTAACTGGGGCGACAATATTAGCTGCACTACCGTGTTTCCTAGTGAGTTTGCTAAAGTTCAAGCAAATCAACCTATCGTATTTCGTAAGCACCCGCAAACAGGTCAATTCGAAGCCCTCGCTTTATTTGGTTTTGAAAATGGTGAGAACTTGCTGCTAAACGAGCAAGGCGAATTGCAACTGAGTTACTTACCGCTAAGTATGCAGCGCCAGCCATTTTTAATTGGTCAACAAACTCAGTATGACAATGGTATTCCTGAGCAATCACTGGTGGTACATATCGACTTAGACAGCCCACGCATAAGCACACGTGATGGCGAAGCCATTTTCCTTGAACATGGTGGAAATAGCGAATACTTAAATCATATAGCTCAAGTACTTAACGCGTTACATCAAGAACACCAAACGATTAATCAGTTTTTTGAGCGTTTGCTTAGCGTTAATTTACTCGAAGCTTTCAGTATTGAATATGCAGATAAAAATGGCGAAAAAGTCACAGTGAGCGGCTTTTATACTATTAACCAACAGGTACTCAATGGCTTAACCGCTGAACAGCTTAAGCAGTTACAACATCAAGGTGACCTACAAGCCGTTTATATGGTGCTGGCATCAATGGAGCACATTCCTCATTTGCTTAATAAAAAATGGGCTCAGTAGTAATGTTTGCGGCTGCGCCAATAAAAGAATGCCAGGCTGCAAGCATTGCTGATCTAAAAGTGTTTTTAGCTGAGCAAACTGAACCACTGGTCATCAGAGGTCTCTGCGTTGATTGGCCCCAAGTCATTGCCGCTAAACAAGGTTCTAAAAACGCCTTAGACTACCTTTTAGGGCTTGCTAATAACGCCCCTGTACGTAGCTTTAGTAGCCAAGCAATTCATCAGGGGCGCTATTTTTATAACGCTGATTTCTCAGGGCTTAATTTCTCACAGCACGCCGATAACTTAGTTTCTGTACTGCAAAAATTAGCACGTTCACTCACACAAACCGACAGTGATTCACTGTATATGGGCTCTACTGCTGTGGAGTATTGCGCTCCGGGCTTTAGTGTTGAAAACCCATTAACAGTAACCGATTATAACTGCCTAACCAGCCTCTGGGTGGGAAATCATAGTCAGATTGCGGCTCACTATGACAACGCCGATAACCTAGCTTGTGTTGCTGCGGGTAAGCGTACGTTTACTCTGTTGCCAACTGATCAGGTCAATAACCTTTACGTTGGTCCACTCGAATTTACACCCGCTGGGCAAGCGGTTAGCTTGGTTGATTTTAATAACCCCGATTTCAACCGTTTTCCACGTTTTAAAGAGGCTATAGCAAAGACGCAATCGGCAACTCTTGGCCCTGGCGACGCTATTTATATTCCAGCGCTTTGGTGGCATCAGGTTAGCGCAACCAGTCCGTTTAATGTGTTGGTGAACTATTGGTGGCGACAAGCCCCAGAGTATTTAGCAAACCCATTTGATGCCATGCTGCACAGTATGCTGGCAATTAAAGACTTACCAAACGAGCATAAACAAAAATGGCAGCAACTCTTTAATCATTATGTGTTTGCTGATGATGTGGATTTAGCAAGCCACGTTGCTGAGCCTGCGCAAGGGATATTAGCCGATATCGACGAACTAACGGCCAGAAAAATAAGACAACTATTACTACAAAAACTCAACCGATAGAATGAACCAAAAGCCAGCGGATGCAACGAGTTCGGCGAAGCATCTGCAGGCTCTTGGTTCATAATTCACTGATACCAATCCGCTTAAATAAGTACTATTGCGGATTGGTCTTACCCTTTATTAGTGCTGCTGATGGCTGTGTTGTTGCACAGCCGATACCTGTTTCAGTATTTTTACTACATTGAAAAACACGTACGTAATCCACCAGCATTTGCTTAGGATAACCGGCAAAATCAACGCCTTTATCATTCACATTTGCAGGCCAGTTTCCGCCTACTGCAAAGTTAAGCAGTAAATGAAAACGCTGATCAAACGGAGCAAAGCCGGTATTTTCTATAAACGAGCCGTCTTGTTGTTGTGATTTTGAATACCACTGGTCATGGCGAAATGTCGCATAGTGAACATCATCAACATACCAACGAATTTCATCTTGCTGCCATTCAAGGGCATACACATGAAAGTTATCAGCCGGGTTATTAGCTTCGCTGAAACGGTACGGCGTACCGCTGTAAACATTTTTGGGTGCAGGACCACCGTAATGCAAGGTGCCGTGTACGCGCGTTTCAAGGCTGCCAGCTGGCGCTGTTTTGTCATCAGTGAGAGTCTTTAGATTAACTGCTTCCATGATGTCTATTTCGCCTGATGATGCCCAGCGACCATAACGCCAATCTGTCGGTAACATCCAAATTGCTGGCCACGCACCTTGCCCTGCTGGCAATTTAGCGCGAATTTCAAACCGGCCGTATCGCCAATCAGCTAAGTTTTTAGTGCGTAAACGTGCAGAAGTGAACGGCTGAGTCGCTTGTTTTTCTCGCTCAGCATCGCTACTCACTTCATCGCTATTATGCAATGGCCCAGTGTATTGCTCTTGGCGAGCAACAATATGCAATAGGCCATCTTTAACAAAACTGTTTTCGCTACGCGCGGTATAACATTGCTGCTCATCATTACCGCCACCTCGACAATTTACTTCGTGTTGCCACTTAGTTAGGTCGAGATCATTTTGCGAAAATTCGTCTTGCCAAACTAACTGCCAGCCTTCTCCTAGGCTGGCTTTGACAGGCGCAGGGGTTTGCTGACAGGCACTAAGCGCACCTGTTAGCAAAATAACAGCATACGATTTTACTGACATGAGACTGTTGCGTCCTCGGTGTGCACGCTCGTTACTGATAGTTTAGCAATTGATACTTGCCATGCACCTTCAGTGGCTAATTGCCAAGGCGAGAATACTTGCCCAAGCTGCACACCTTGCTCTGCAAAGCAGCTCAAATCTACCGTTAGTATTTGCCAATCATTTACTGCTTTAAGCTGTTTGCTAATATCAAATTGGCCGTCACAGTTTTCACCGCATTGCATACCTAGCATTAGCGGCGCATCAGCAGCTTGGTCTACCTTAATCTGCATTTGCAGTTGACCCGCTTTTTCAACGTATGAACGTAAATCCGATGGGAACGCAGCCATTAAACGAACCGCAGCCGCTTCTTTACCATTAAAGCTGATTGCGCGCGCATCTTCTTGTACGTCTTTATCAAAGGTTTTTACGCTAACAGCGTTAAGGGCTGCACGGCTACTGGTCATGGCTTGTTGCTCAGAACCACTTTGTAGTTGCAGTGACCACGGTGCTTTTACGGCACGTTCAAATAATACTAAGTCTTCTAATTTAGCGGCAACTTGTGATTTTTCGCTAAGGTCATCTGCTAATGTATTTTTATCTTGGTAAGTTAAACCAAAGCCATAAGGTAATAGTGGCGCGTAATCTTTATCACCACGGTTTTGGTTACCTACCGGGTTATTTGGCCACGAGAACGATAACTTACCTTTAAAGTCATGATTGATAGAACCATCTTGCTTTTTAAAGATAACATCGCTGATTGCATCACCTTCACTGCCTGGTAACCAAGTTGCGACAAACGCATCACTAGCATTCAACTCTGCATTCACCCACATTGGGCGGCCACTAATAAATAGCGACACCATAGGAATACCGGCTTTTTTTAGCTTTTTAAGCAGGGCTAAATCAGTTTTATTACCACGTTGGTATTCAAGGTTATCTAAATCACCATTACCTTCTGCATACGGCTGTTCACCAAACACCACAATCGCGACATCTGGCTTAGATTCAAATTCGCCATTCACATTGTATTGAACCTGACCTCCTGCTTGCTCAACTGTATTTTTGATCCCATCAAAAATTGAAGAGCCACCCGGGAAGTCACTATTTTCGTTACCTGTACCCTGCCATGTGATTGTCCAGCCACCTGACTGCATACCAATGTTATCTGCGCCCTGGCCGGCAACTAATACATTTGCATTTGCTGATAGCGGTAACAACTGTTGTTTATTTTTCAGTAGTACTAGTGATTCACGGACTGCTTGTTTTGCAACTGCGCGATGTTCTGCACTACCAATGATCTCTGTTTTACCTGAAAGCGGACGCTTGGCAGGGCTTGGCTTATCAAACAAACCTGCGCGCATTTTTACACGTAAGATACGTGTTACTGCATCATCGATACGGCTTTGTGCAATTTCGCCACTTTTAACTTGCTTAATAAGGTTTTCGTAAAGTGGTTTCCATGCATCTGTCGGTACCATGTACACATCAAGACCCGCATTTGCAGCCTGCGCACAGTTGCCATTAGTACAACCCGGAATTTGACCGTGGCCGTTCCAGTCACCAACAACAAAACCATCAAAACCCATTTTATCTTTTAGCACGTCGGTAAGTAGGTATTTACTGCCATGAATTTTTTCACCATTCCAGCTGTTGAATGACGCCATTACGGTTTGCGCCCCCGCACCTAAGCCGCCTACATAACCTTGCGCATGAATATCAAATAACTCTTGCTCAGATGCCGTGTTATTACCTTGGTCATCACCGCCTTCTGTGCCGCCATCACCTAAAAAGTGTTTAACCGTACTGATCACACGTTTATCAGATAAAAAGTCGTCATCAACCGCACCTTGCAACCCCTTAACAATGGCTGCTGAATACGCTTTTACAATTTCAGGGTCTTCAGAATAGCCTTCATAAGTTCGGCCCCAACGGTCGTCACGAACAACAGCCACAGTTGGTGCAAATACCCAGTCGATACCAGTTACCATCACTTCTTGCGCGGTAGCGGCGGCAATTTTTTCGATTAACTCAGGGTTGTTTGTTGCACCTAAACCAATGTTATGTGGAAATAATGTCGCACCAATTACGTTATTGTGACCATGCACGGCATCGGTACCCCACATAGTCGGAATTGAGCTGCCATCGAGCGAGTCATCAATTGAGGCTTGATACATTTTTTCAGCAAGATCAATCCAATCTGCAGCGCTGGCATGTTTATCATTATTAGGGAATGCGCCACCGCCATTGAGGTAAGAACCAAAGCCGTATTTACGCATATCTTCAACGGTTATATCGCGAATTTCTGGCTGGATCATTTGCGCAATTTTTTGCTCAAGGGTCATATTTGCCAACATTTTCGCAATTTGTGCTTCCATTTCTGGATTTGCTGCAATGCCCGTTTCGATATTTGGCCAAATTTCTTGCTCAGTGCTCACGTTGGTCACCTTATCTTGTCCAGTACAACCTAGCATGCTGACGCTTGCCATCATTAACGAACAGAGAGTGAATGTTTTTTTCAATTTCATTTTTTGCACCTATGAAGTCTGAGTTGATACTTTTGAGCCAACCAGCGCAAAGTAAGTAATATATAAATAACAGGCGATTGGTAAGAATAACGCCATTTGCACGCCAATAGAATCTGCTAATACGCCTTGTAGTAATGGAATAATCGCCCCCCCTACAATCGCTAAACATAAAATGCCTGAGCCTTTTGAGGTGTATTTGCCAAGGCCGTGTAAAGCAAGGCTAAAAATGGTTGGGAACATAATCGAGTTACATAATCCCACAAGCAAAATTGCCCACATAGCAAGGCTGCCCTCACCCGTCATAGCAATCAATACTAACAATACCGCCAACAAGCCATGGCATGCCAACACCTTGCCTGCATTAAATTTCTGCATTACAACTGCACCAATAAAACGGCCAACCATGGCTCCTGCAAAGTAGTAGCTAATATAATGCGCAGCTTCATTTTCTGGTAAACCAGCAATGTTATCTAGGGTCAAAAAGCCCACCAAAAAGCTACCAATCGCCACCTCTGCCCCTACATACACAAAAATACCTACAGCACCTAAAATGAGGTGGCGGTAACGCCAAACACTGCCTAAATCAACAAAATCTTCTAAATCTTGATGTGCCGCTTCGCTATCACTTTCTTTACCTAGTTTTGGCAGTTTTAAAAATGCAAAGATAACCGCAAGTACCAACAAGCTTAACGACAACATTAAATAAGGGAGTTTCACTTCTTCTGCGGTGGCTTGACTAACCTCAGATAGAATTAACCAACCACCAAAAATTGGTGCAACCGTGGTTCCTAACGAGTTAAATGCTTGTGTCATAGTCAAACGCGAAGATGCTGTTTTTTGCGGACCAAGTACACTTACATAAGGATTGGCAGATACTTGTAAAATCGTGATGCCCGAGGCAAGGACAAACAAGGCTAGTAAAAATAATTCGTACACATGGGCAACCGCAGCTGGGTAAAACAGCGCACACCCCATGGCTGCGACCACTAAGCCAACCACGATACCAAACTGGTAGCCAATACGACTGACCAACTTTCCAGCAGGGATCGACATCACAAAATACGCACCAAAGAAGCAAAATTGAATGAGCATAGCCTGCGTATAGTTAAGTGAAAACATACCTTTTAAATAAGGGATTAAAATGTCATTCAGACAGGTTATGAATCCCCACATAAAAAATAATGTGGTCAATGATGCCAGCGCAAAGTGCTGCTTAGGCATATCTGCTTGGCTTGCAGCAGCCGACACAGGGGTTGAAACATGAGCCATAATTTTCTTCTCTAGTTAATTATATTTATCAGTTTGTTACAGCAAGGTTTAATACTTAATCACTAACAGCAAATAGCGAAATATGTTGCAACATTAAATGTAAGCGCTTACATTTATAACATATAAATCATATTTAGCAATTTATTTGCAGAAAAATTGTAAGCGCTTACAACTGAGTCTAAGCTCTAATTTACTAAGCCTTACACTTAACCCGAAGGACGAGTATCTACTGTGTATAAATCAATTTCACTGTTACCAGATTCATCTTTACTCAAGCCCGAGTTCACGTTCGGTGTGGCAACAGCTTCATTCCAGATTGAAGGGGCACGCGATAAGCGCCTTGATTGTATCTGGGATACATTTTGCGAAAAGCCTGGCGCTATTGCTGACCAAAGCCATGGCGATGTAGCTTGTGACCATGTTGCACGTTGGCAGCAAGATGTCGAGATGATTGCAGATTTGGCTGTCGATGCTTACCGCTTATCTATTTCGTGGCCAAGGGTCATGCAGCAAGATGGCTCGGTTAACGAGCAAGGTATGGCGTTTTATGTTCAGTTATTAACGGCTTTAAAAGCGCGTAACATTAAAACCTATGTCACCTTATATCACTGGGATTTACCTCAATACCTTGAAGATAATGGCGGCTGGTTAAATCGCGAAACAGCCTATAAATTTAAAGACTATGCCGAACTTGTTACTCAACATTTAGGCCATTTGGTTGATTCATTCGCCACCTTGAACGAACCATTTTGTAGCGCTTACTTAGGCTATGAAGTGGGTGTACATGCACCTGGCATAAAATCACAACAAGCTGGCCGACAAGCAGCGCACCACTTACTACTCGCCCACGGCCTTGCTATGCAAGTATTACGTAAAAACTGCCCAAGCACAGAAGCAGGTATCGTATTAAACTTCAGCCCAACGTATCCTTTAACCGAAGATGATAAAAAAGCCGCAGAACTTGCCGATCAATATCATAATCAATGGTATATCAAAGCGGTTTTAGAGGGTGCTTACCCTTCTTTACTGAATGATTTAGCAGATGAAGTTAAACCAACTATTATTGCTGGCGATATGGCGATTATTAGTCAAGCCGTCGACTTTATTGGCGTTAACTATTATACCCGCATACACTACAAAAATACCGCTGATGGCTGGTTTGAAGAAGCAAGCCTTACGGATGTTCGTGTTACCGATATGGGTTGGGAAGTTTACCCACAAGGTTTAACAGAGCTTTTAGTATCATTGCATCAGCAATATGATTTACCAAAAATGTATATTACCGAAAATGGCGCAGCCATGGCCGATACATTAGAAAATGGTGAAGTGAACGACATAGAACGCGTAGATTATTATCACACTCATTTAAATGCAGTGTGTGATGCAATTCGCCAAGGCGTCGATATTCAAGGCTACTTTGCGTGGAGCTTAATGGACAACTTTGAGTGGGCCTATGGCTACGAAAAGCGCTTTGGGTTAGTTTATATTGACTACCAAAGCCAACAACGCATTTTAAAAGAAAGCGCAAAACAATATCGCGCGCTACTCAAACAGCGATAAAAATAACAACAATCGAGAACACACATGCTGACAAAAAGAGAAAAAATAGCCTACGGATTAGGCGACACAGCAAGTAATATCATCTTTCAAACGGTGATGTTATTTTTAACTTTTTTCTATACTGATATATTTGGTATTTCACCCGCGATTGTTGGCACCTTGTTTTTGGTGGTGAGAGTCGTTGATGCCATCACCGACCCATTAATGGGAGCCTTAACCGATTCAACTCGCACTAGGTGGGGAAGCTATCGCCCCTACTTACTTTGGCTCGCTTTGCCATTTGGGGTGATCAGCATGATCACCTTCACCACGCCAGATCTACCTGAGTCAGGCAAAGTCATTTACGCCTTTGTCACTTACACTTTGCTGATGCTGGTGTACACCGCGATTAACATTCCTTACTCAGCGTTAGGTGGGGTATTAAGTGGCGACCCTAAAGAGCGAGTATCCATTCAATCTTATCGCTTTGTGTTTGGTATGCTGGGCGGCTTAATTGTCAGTGCCTGTACCTTGCCTTTGGTAAACTGGCTTGGCAAAGGTGATAACGCCACGGGCTACCAACTCACGATGGCCCTGATGAGCGGCTTAGGTGTGATCTTATTCTTAATTTGTTTTCGCTTTACCAAAGAGCGCGTAGCAGCGCATAACACCTCATCGTTGAGCTGGAAAACCCGCATGAATACGCTATGGCAAAATGGCCCATTTAAAGTATTGTGCTTTGCCGCATTTATGCTGTTAACCAGTATGGTACTGCGCACCACCCTTGCCATTTACTATGTAAAATATGTGCTTGGTGAAGCTGAGCTGGTCACCTACTTTGTTACCATCGGCATGATAGGTAATATTCTGGGCTGTGCCTGTGCAAACCCTCTTAGTAAACGCGTTGATAAGAAAACGGCCTATATTCGTTTGCAATACATCTCTGCGGCAATTAGTTGCGTGGCGTTTTGGTTGCCGGGCGAACAACTTGCACTTGCCTTTGCGGTGTACTTTTTGTGGTGTTTTTTCACGCAAATGGCAACTCCGTTACTGTGGGCAAAAATGGCCGACACCATAGATTATGGGCAATGGAAAACCGGTGAAAGGCTAACAGGCCTAGTCTACGCAAGCGTGGTCTTTTTTATTAAGCTTGGCCTTGCTCTTGGCGGTGCCATTGCAGGTTGGTTATTGGCATTTTATGGCTATGAAGCCAATACCGAACTCAGTGAACACACGCTCTCGGGTATCTTAATTTCATTTACCCTTTACCCAGCAATAGGTAGTATGCTTGTCGCATTTATCATGAAAAGGTATATTCTTGATAATCAAACGGTTGAGCGGATCAGTGCCGATTTATCGTTAAAAAAGCATCCATAACTTTGTTTAAAAAGGAATAACATGGCCACCATTTACGAGGTGTCGAAACTTGCAGGCGTTTCTCTTGCAACCGTTTCGCGAGTAATGAACAACAATGCAAATGTCAGTGATGCAACACGTAAAAAGGTCACTGCCGCAATGGATGAGCTTGGCTATAGACCTAACTCAATTGCTCAGTCACTGGCATCAAATTGCTCGAACAGTGTTGGTCTACTGGTCTCTGAATTACAAGGTCCATTTTACGGGCCTATGATGAGCGGCATTGAAAATACCTTTCGTAATCAAGGCAAACACCTGATTATTGCTGCAGGTCACAGTGATGAAGAACGAGAAAAACAAGGGATTGAATTTTTAATTAGCCGTAACTGCGATGCGCTTATTTTGCATGTTGAAGCTGTCAGCGACGACTACCTAATTAAACTTAGCAAAGGCCGTACTCCGTTTGTACTAATCAACCGCTATATCAGCGAACTCAGTGACCGCTGCATTTTGCTTAATAATATAAAAGGCGGATATCTAGCGACTAAACATGTTCTAGAACAAGGTCATAAAGACATTGCCTACATCAGTGGACCAGCTTGGAAGCAAGATGCCAAAGACCGCCTAGAAGGCCACAAACAAGCGCTGGCTGAGTTTAACCTTGAGTTTGATGAAAACCTCTTATTTCAAGGTGATTTCATGGAAGCGAGCGGTTATGAGGGGTTAAAAGCGCTTCATCAACAAACGCATCCATTCACGGCGCTTATCTGTGCTAATGATGAAATGGCAGTGGGTGCCATGGCAAGCGCACGTGATTTAGGGCTAACGTTACCTAAGCAATTGTCGATTATGGGCTACGATAACGTGTTTTTCACCCGTCACGTTTACCCACAATTAACCACCATTAATTACCCCATAAATGAAATGGGCCGCATGGCTGCTGACTGGGTGTTAAACCAAGTTTATCAAAAACAAACACCGCCGTTACAAACGCTATTTGAACCTGAACTTGTAGTCAGGCATTCAATTAGTCAGCAATAAGCTCGGATAACAAGCCAAGATTAATCGGTTTTAACAGCACTTGTTCTATATCAAGTTGTTTAATTCTTTCTGGCTCTGGTTCTGCGCCACTTACAATGACTAATTTTAAGTCCGGGTGGCGCTGTTTAATTTCTTTTGCTAAATCTAGCCCTCCACCATCAGGCAAATGCATATCCAGTAATACTTTAGCAAAATTTTGGTCGTCACTCAGTGTCTCAAGACACGCAGCACAACTTGGCGCTATGACAGTTTCAACACCTAAGCTTTCAAGCAATAATTGGGTAATCTGTGCCGCATCACTGTCGTCTTCAACCAATAAATAACGCGTGCTCTGGTTGGTCATTTCAGGGCTGTCGTCTTGCTCAACCACAGGTGCAGTATTGCCTTCGCAAATATAATGATTAAGCACTTGGTAAAGCAACCCAGAATCAACCGGCTTGGCAATCATATCGTTAAAACCAAGTGCGCTTAACTCAGTTTTCACCCCTTTCATAGTGGCCGCAGTAAGCGCGATAATTGGCCCTTGATAACCCATTTTACGAAGTTCAATAGTGGCTTCTTTACCGCCCATAACCGGCATATGCAAATCAATAAAAACAATATCAAAAGGCTCACCCGCTTGTTCTGCATTAGCGACTTTCTCAATAGCTTGTTTACCGTGTTCTGCGTATTCCACTTCAGCACCGGTCATAGTGATCATATGACCTACTAGGTTACGTAAATCTTTTAAGTCGTCGACCACTAATACCCGACCACTGGTTTCAAGGGTGGCTAATTTTTGTTGGCAATCTGGGTTTGAATCAAAACGCAGTACTTGGCGCTCAACATCACGAATGTTGCCCGGGTAGATAGAAAGGGTAAATTCTGAGCCCACACCTTGCGTAGACTCAAGCTCAATTGAGCCTTGCATTCGATTAAGTAGCTCAGAACAAATGGCAAGGCCAAGCCCTGCTCCACCGACATCTCGGGATTCTACATCAGCAATTTGTTCAAATGGTTTAAAGATCAAAGCTTGTTTTTCGGCTGGGATTCCAAGACCTGTGTCTTTAATACTAAAAAACAGCATTTCGCGCTCATTAACCCAAGCAGTCCAAGCACGCACTGTGATCTCGCCTTGGTTAGTAAACTTAATTGCATTGTTGATGATGTTAATCAGGATTTGGCGTAACCGCGTCGCGTCTGTGTTGACAACTAAAGGTAAGGCTTGCTGAGATTCAAATTTAAGTGTTAAGCCTTTATCAACCGCTGAGACGCGCATTAAGGTATAAACGTCCGCCATTAGGCTATCTAAATTGACATCACTGCAATTGAGCTCAAGTTTATCAGCAGCAATTTTTGATAGGTCGAGCACATCATTAAGTAAGCTCAGAAGATGCTTACCATTTCGGTAAATCACACCCAGCTCGTTTTGGGCATGCTGGTTCTTACCACTTTGCATTAGTAACTCGGTATAACCCAAGATGGATGACAGGGGCGTACGTAACTCATGGCTTAAATGCGCCAAAAAACGGTCTTTAGAACGGTTTTCTGCTTCAGCTTTTAAGCGTTCAACACGCTCATCTTCAACATCTCGTCGTGCTAACGCATAACGAATAGCGCGGGCAAAACGGCTAGAGTTCATCTCGTTTTTAACAAGGTAATCAACCGCACCGGCATCAAGCGCTGCAGAATCGAGAGCTTCATCTGATTGCCCGGTAAGCATGATAATCGGACCGCGAAAACCATTATCAACGGCCCGTTTTAGCACTTCTAAACCATCAGAGGCACCTAAACGATAATCTAACAAACAAATATCATGCTTGTTTTCGCTCAGCACACTGATGGCCTGTTCAGGGCAACTTAACCACTCAACATCGAATGTATGGGAACCTAATTGCTCTAGGTAGTCGCAAGTAAGAATATAATCGTCTTCGTCGTCTTCTACTAAGAGTAATCGGGTTACCTTATCTAACATTCTTATTCCTTATAGCAATTTGCTTAATAAAATATTATCGCAAATTGGAATTAATCGTTCTGTGGTGTTGGCAGCTCTACAAACTCTACCCAGTATTTCCCTAATGTTTGCATTAACTCGACTAAACCTTCAAAAGTAACTGGCTTAGTAATGTATGATGCAGCCCCTAAGTCGTAGCCTTTAACCATATCTTCTTCTTGTTTTGATGTAGTTAAAATCACCACCGGAATACCCTTCAAGTTAGGGTTAGCTTTGATTGCTTGTAAAGCTTCACGGCCGTCCATACGCGGCATATTCAAATCGAGTAAAATCAAGCCCGGGCGCGGTGAGCTTTCTTTTTCACTAAATTTGCCTTTACGCTCAAGGTATTCAAGCAGTTCTACACCGTCTTCAACAAAAAACAACTCGTTTAATACACGGCTTTCGGCCAATGCATCTTGGGTTAATAAACGATCATCTTCGTCGTCATCAGCCATTAAAATGGTTATTGGTTTAACTTTATTAAGTGGCATTACGCCTCTCCTTGTAGTGTGAAAAGCGATGTTTCCACGGGTAATTTAAGAGTGAAGCTTGCACCCTCACCAACGTGACTACTTGCTGTTATTTCTCCGCCATGGCGCTCCACAATACGGCGACAAACCGATAGTCCTATGCCTGTGCCTTTGTATTGCGAACGGCCATGTAACCGCTGGAACGGAACAAATATTTTTTCTAGGTATTCTTCTGAAAAGCCAATTCCGTTATCTGAAATTGTAATAACTTCCCACTCTACATCAGTGTGATGAACTTCGCTAAATTCTGAAATTCGCTGATATGCAATATCAATGACAGGCGCAACATTCTCACGTCTAAACTTTACTGCATTCGACAGAATGTTTAAGAACAACTGTAGCATTTGACTCGGGTCTGCTTGAATATGCGGTAAGGTATCGAGGTTAACCGTGGTCTCAGATTCTTTTATTGCGATTTCAAGATCATCAAGTACCTCTGCAACGACTTCATTCAAATCTGTATCAACAAAGTCCTTACCACGAGTGGTTACGCGTGAGAATTCAAGTAGGTCATTGATTAAATTAGACATACGCTGAGCGGCATTTTTCATACGATTAATATAATCAACCCCTTTTTCGCCGAGCTCATCTTTAAACATCTTTTCAAGGCGGTCACTGAAGGCTTGAATCTTACGCAGTGGTTCTTGTAAATCATGACTTGCAACAAAGGCAAAGTCTTCAAGCTCTCTATTTGAGCGACTTAGCTCATCTGAATAGATGGTTAACTCTTGCGTACGTTCTGCAACCTTTGCCGCCAAGTTTTCGTTTTGTTTTTCAAGGTCAGCTCGGTACTTAGCTTGATTGCGTATGTTGATACGGGTTAACACAAACATACCAATAAGCAGTAAAGCACTTGTCACTGCAGTAATCGCAAATGTTAACTTCGCTTCGTTTTTAATTTGTGAGAGCTTTGCAAACTGCTCTATTTTAAAATTAAGCTCACGCATTTGAATTTCATCAACTCCAGCGCGAATATCTTTATATAAATCACGACCTTGGTCTGTTAATAACAAGCGGCGAGCTTTCACGTCTTTATTTGCAAGAGCCAGATCGGTGGTTTTAGTCATCACTGCGACTTTATCGTTTACTAAATGAATTAAACGAGCAATGCGGTCTGCTTGACCGGGAATTTCTGAATGCAAGCTTTTCACAAGCATGATCTGCGCTTGCATTGAAGCGATAGCATCATTGTAAGGCAGTAAATAATCTTCTCGGTCACTAAGAAGGTAACCTCGCTGACCTGACTCAGCCTGTACTACAGATAAATGTAGCCGCTCTATTGCAGTATTAAGTGAGTTAGTATTATCAAGACTACTTTGTGTTTCTGTTAGAGAGCGAATGCTATTGAGGGCTAAAAAAGCATTCGCCACCACGATACACAGCACCACGGCAATAAAGCCAGCCCAACTGACCGCTATTTTTCCTTTTTGTTTTTGCATTTGCTTCCCAATCAATGAGTGCTCAATCTGCTGCGTGAGTGTCACTTATTTCTTGTAAGTGTTCACTGCACTGCTGACAGTTTGTAATTATTTTATCTAATGCCTCGAGCGCTTTTTGCTTAGGCATATCATTTTCTAATACGAGCTTAACTAACTCTGCATTCATCGAAATACGGTTTAGCGGTGCACGAGCATCGTGCACCATTTTTCGTAAAGACTCGTTGTTACTCATAGCTATCCTTAGTTATTTGTATTCGCCAATGCCCCCATAAGCATTTAAACGGTTATAAAGTGTTTTCGTACTGATCCCCAGCATTTGCGCAGCAATCGTCTTATTACCTTGTACTTTATCTAAAGTCGCGTGGATCAATTCTTTTTCAACTTCTTCAATGGTTTGCCCTGCAACAACTTGGTTTGCTTGGCTCTCTTTATTCACTTTAGAAAACGGTGATTCTAACGAATCAGGTAAAGTAATAACGGAGCCTTTAGGGTCACTCATAATAAAGGCACGGTGTATAGCATGGCGAAGTTCACGCACGTTACCAGGCCAATCATGGGCCTCAAGTTCTTTGATTTGCGCTGCTTGCCATTTAAAGTCGGTGCCGTTTTCATCATTAAGCTGCTCTAAAAAAGCATTGGCAAGCAATGGAATATCTTCTTTGCGCTCACGAAGCGGTGGAATATCAATAGGGAATACCGCTAAACGAAAGTAAATGTCTTCACGAATAACATTATTTTGCGCAAGGTCGGTCAAGGTGCGGTTGGTTGCAGAAATAACGCGGCAATTTACCGCTTGCTCTTTGGTTCCACCCACTCGAGTTACTTTTTTACTTTCGAGTACACGCAGTAAGTTTGGCTGCATATCAATGGGCATTTCTGTCACTTCATCTAAAAACAAAGTACCACCAGCAGCTTGCTCAAACACCCCCTCTTTACGTGCAATAGCGCCTGTAAATGCGCCCTTTTCATGGCCGAAAAGTTCGCTACCAATCAGCTCTTTAGAAAATGCACCACAGTTAGTTGCTACTAAAGGGCCATCACACTCAGTGGCGTTGTGAATTGCCTGAGCAACCACTTCTTTACCAGCACCACTTTCCCCCATCAACATTACATTGGCAGAAGTTGCTGCAACACGCTCAATCATAGTGTAAAGCTTTTGCATCACCTCAGATTCACCAATTAAGGTGCCAAAGTGGCGCTTTATAGCTGGCGTTGCTTTTTTCTTAGGGCTTGCTTTTTTCGGGTTGAGTACCCGTTCTATATCTTCTCGTTGTAATGGTTTGACTAGGTGACCAACATTAGGCTCACACATTTCAGCCAACTTACCCTTTACTGAAGGATGCCCTGAAATTAACGTAACACGAGGCGATTGACCGATTGCTTTTAAGTGCTCAAGCAAATGTAGACCGCTGCCATCTGGCAACATAAAATCTAAAAAAACATGGTCAAACGTGTTGTTTTCAAACCATTGCTCAGCTTCAGCAAGGTTCGCTGCGGTATTTATATTGTGCCCGAGGAACTCAACAATGTGACAAACTACATCACTAAACTCACTGTCATCATCAACTAAAAGTACGTTTAACATATTTATTCCATAAGCTTTTTTAATCATTCTACGCTTAGTTCCAATAAAAATAAAATAAAGCGCGTTAGATACTAATTGAATTCAAATTACGACCATATTACTGCATTTAGTTCCACTTTAGGGTAAAAAGTGAGAAAAATACTAGAAACGGGTTATTATTGCCTACTCAAAATTAAGCTGAGCTGTACTTATTTTAAGTTATTAAGTTGTAATCATATGAAGTTATTAAGAAAAGTTATTCACCCAAGTTTAGGAAACGACTACGGCACTGTATTTATTCGTAACACTGCCCGCGCCATTGTTTTAAAAGGTGAACAAATACTACTTTTATACACCGCTCGTTATGATGACTACAGTTTACCGGGTGGCGGGGTTGATAAAGGCGAAAGTATTGAGCAAGGGCTCCTGCGAGAACTTCATGAAGAAACAGGCGCACAACAAATTCAAATAAAGCATTCACTAGGCTTATACGAAGAAATCAGACCTTGGTACAAAGACGACTTTGACTGTGTTCATATCAAATCTTATTGCTACTTTTGTGAAATAAGCGATGAATTTGCTGACCCAAAAATGGAGCACTACGAAGTGCAAAATGGCATGCAACCTAAGTGGGTGAATATATTTGATGCCATCGCACACAACGAAACCACCATGGCAATGAGTGAAAAACAGGGCTTATCGATTCAGCGCGAGACCTTTTTATTAAAGCTGATTGCTGACACTCTTTAAGTTTTTTACATTACTTTACGCAACCCTCAGCTATTGGGGCAGTCTATACTTATAATTAAAGCCAATTATGAGAGTCAACCATGAGTAAAGTAGCTGCCCTTTCTAAGCCAACCATCCTGTTACATTGGACCGTTGCCATTTTGTTTATCGGCGTATTTGCGATGGGCATTTATGTTGCTGATTTTGCCGAGCCACCCGCTAAATTTACTTATATGGGATGGCATAAATCAATGGGCTTAGTAGTATTAGTTTTTGCCATCGCAAGGCTTATTTGGCGCATAAAAGAAGGCGCATTACCTGCAACATCTGACATGCCTAAATGGCAAACCGTAATTGCTCACCTCACTCATGGCTTATTATTACTTGCGACCCTAGCTATGCCGTTATCTGGATTTATCATGAGCTATGCGGGCGGTCGTGCAATTAGCTTCTTTGAGTTTGAGCTATTGAGCGCACCAGAAAAAACACCTTGGCTTGCAGATGCAGGCAGCTTTGTGCACCACAGTTCTGTGCTCATTATCGTGGTGATTTTAGCCTTACACGTTGCTGCTGCACTTAAACACCAGTTTGTTGACAAAGATGGCATGCTGAGCCGCATGCTAGGTAAGTCTTAAATAAAATTTAAGCGGGCTTAGGGTTAGCATAAAAACGCCATAAGCCCACTAAATTACTCATTAAAAACACTGTTTCCATTACCACTGCTAGTGGTGAAAACGCTAATAAATTGTGAACTATCCAGCACACAGTGCCGACAATCATCAACAGGCGTAAGGTAAAATCTTTGCCTTGGAATGAAGCATAGGTTTGCATTAACGTTGCTGCCAGTGCGATAAAGCTAACCCAGCTATGCAATGTTAATAGTACTGCGCTAATACTCAAAAGCATAAACGCTATCATCACCCAAGTTTTGCGCGCAAAAATACAATAGCCATAACGTAGTGCTGCAATCAACATTAAGCTTGCAGCACTGAAATTATCAAGCAGCATAAAATGCACTGATGTCAGTAATACCGAGCTAAACAAACAAGCTAAAATAGCTTGTCTTTGTTTAAACTGAAAAGAAGCCAAATCAAGTAATGTGGCAATGGCAACTAAGCACTGAGATAAAATAAACATAACGACTCCTGAAAAATCAGCAGTGTAATGATCACTGTTTTGCTGCGCCTTAACTTAAGTTAAGACGCCGTCTAATTCGCGATAAAGAAATCGCTGAAATCCCTAAATACATAGCAACATCGTTTAAGCTTAATTGCTCAAGCCAGTGCGGTTTTTGATCTAATAAATATTGATAACGTTGCTCTGGCGTATTGAGTAATAAAAACGCTTCTTTTGCTTCTTTAAACAATAATTGCTGACTAATTAATTGATATTTAATTGCTTGCCAGTCAGTACTATCAAATAAAACCAAAGGCACCTTAATAAGCTCAGCATCACGTATTACTTTGAGTTGATAGAGCGCAGGGGTTTTAGTCAACCAGTTCCCATAAAGCAGTGCAAACTCATCTTGAAAGTAAAACTCTTTACACTTTTGTGTGCCTTGCGATGATGCATGTAATGCACCAAGCACCCCTGATATAATTAAGTAACCCGCATCTTGCTCATCGCCTTGCTGTAATAAAATATCTCCCTTGGCGTATCGCTTAATTGTGCATTGCCCAGCAAGTTTATTACGAAATTTACAAGCTAACTGATGGTAGCTATCACCAAGAGGAAGTAACTGAGCATCGTTCAAGATTGCCAACCTTGCATTAGTAGTTCAGTAATTTGCTGAGCATTAATACCTTCTCTAACAATAAAGCGCTCACCACACCAAAGTGGTGAAAAACCACTATCGCCTTTGGCTTCAGCTTTTGCACGTAATGCGGTCATCGCAATCGACGCATACGGAAAAGGCGGCGCTTGCTCTGGCATAGCTCCTAACTCTTGCATGACTCGATTGCTAATACCTCGTGCTGGACGACCAGAGAATAAGGTCGTCAATTCAGTTGAGTCTGGCGCAACCGTTTTTAATACTTCACGATGTAAAGCACTTGTTGTCGCTTCTTCACAAAGTAAGTAAGCGCTCCCCACCTGCACTGCTGCGACACCTAATGCTTGGTATTGGGCGACATCTTCTGCCGTGCAAATTCCACCTGCTGCAATAACAGGTATATCAAGCTCTACACATTCTCGCACTAATTGCGCAGTGGTTGGTTGCAGCGATAAATCCATTGATAAAAAATGGCCGCGGTGGCCGCCAGCTTCAATCCCTTGTGCAATAACCGCATCGGCTCCATTTGCTTGTAACCAACGCGCTTCATCTAACGTTGTGGCTGATGAAAGAACCGTTCCGCCCCACGCTTTTATTTGAGAAACAATCTCTCTACTTGGTAGACCAAAATGAAAGCTTACAACGGCAGGCGTGTAAGGCGCGATAATATCTATTATTTGTTGATTAATTGGCTGGCGCGAAGCATTACGGGTAAATTGTGAGACATCGACAGCAAACTCATCAAAATAAGGTGTAAGCAGATTATGCCAAGCCGTTTGCTGAGCCAGGGTATAGTCGGGTGTTTGATGACAAAAAAAGTTAAGATTGTAAGGCTTATCAGTATGCTGGCTAAGATAATCAAGTTCTGATTTTAGCAGCTCTGCTGAGAGCATAGCGCAAGGTAAAGAACCAAGCCCTCCAGCTTCACACACAGCGACTGCCAGTTTAGCATTTTGCACACCCGCCATCGGCGCTTGAATAATCGCAAGTTCAGTTTTTAACACAGAATTTGTCATTACATATTCCTTGTAAGTTTTTCAACCTAATGCAGTTTTTACAGAGTTTAAGCTTCTCAAAGGCTAACTGAAAAATAAAAGTCTTCTAAAACAATAAGCTATAAAACTCAAAAAATAGGTATTAGCTTTGCAGACTAGCTCCTACAACTTTGTAAGGAGATAATGATGACTGATACTGTTACTACAATCAATCCAACTAATGAACAAACGATCAAGACTTATAACTTATTGTCACTGCAACAAGCACAGAGTGAAGTTGACCAATGTCATCAAGCATTTTTAAAATGGCGCACTACATCCCATGAGCACCGCGCAAAATTACTTAATAAACTTGCACAAGTAATTGATTCTAATCAACAAGAATTAGCACAACTAATGACCGATGAAATGGGTAAGATTTACCAACAGGGCCTTCAGGAGGTTGAGCTTTGTGCAGCAATTTGTCGTTATACCGCTGAGCAGGGACCAAAAGTGCTTGGCGATGAAAAGCGAGATATGCAAGACGGACATGCAATTATTAGTTACCAACCAATTGGTGTAATACTTGGTATCCAACCATGGAACTTCCCGCTATATCAAGTCATTCGCTATGCTTGCGCAAATGTTATGGCAGGTAACACCACAGTGCTAAAACATGCGGGTAATGTATTTGGCATGGCCGAAAAGATTGAACAGTTATTTAAACTGGCTGGTTTTGACGATTATTGCTTTAAGAACTTACTCATTGACGGTAAAACCGCAAGCGAACTAATAGATCACTCAGCGATTCGTGGTGTAACCTTTACTGGCAGCGATGGCACAGGCAAAAAAGTCGCAGAGCGAGCAGCTAAACAGGTTAAGAAAACCGTGCTCGAATTAGGCAGTAACGATGCATACATCGTACTTGATGACGCTGATTTAAATACGGCGATTACCGCATGTACGCAAGGTCGTTTGATAAACAACGGACAAACCTGTGTTGCGGCAAAACGCTTTATTGTGGTTGATGCTTTATATGATGATTTTAAAGCTCTAATCAAAGAGCAGTTTGAGCAAGTTGTTCTTGGCGATCCGAACGATGAAAAAACCACGCTTGGCCCAATGGCTCGTAAAGATCTGCGCGATCAGCTTCATCAGCAAGTCACTGAATCTGTAAATGCAGGTGCTACTATTATCACGGGCGGTAAAGTTGCTGAACACACCGGCTTTTATTACACCCCGACCTTGCTTGAAAATATCAAACCGGGCATGCCCGCTTATGACGATGAATTATTTGGCCCTGTGGCATCACTTATTCGAGCCAAAGATAACGCTGAGGCAATGCAAATTGCTAATGATTCACGCTATGGTCTTGGCGGCGGTATTTTCTCAAAAGATGAACAAGCAGCCATTGAGCTTGCAAAGCTTCACTTTGACACCGGTATGGTAAATATCAATGGTTATGGTCTTGCGCAACCGAACTTACCATTTGGTGGTGTAAAAGACAGTGGCTATGGCCGTGAACATGGCGGTTTTGGACTACGAGAATTTGTTAATATCAAAACCATTATGGTCAACGACTAATCACTATTAAGGGCTCATTAGAGCCCTTTCTTATATCTAATTGTCCGCCCTGAATAAGGTTATCACTTTTCATACCAATCCGCTTAATTAAGTAGTCTATTTTGAGGCAATAAAACCTCGTTGATAACAAGGCAAGAATTTCGTTATTTAGTTGTTCTAAATGAGAAATTTTTAACGCAGTTAGCGACAGGTTTTATCCCTCAAAATGATTAAGTATTATTGCGGGTTGGTATTAAACATTGGCACTTGTTGCTTCGAGGCTGCTGGCATTTTTAACTCATCCACTGCTTTTTCTTTATCAATCTGCTCTTGTTGTTTTTGATTGTCAGAATCGGGGTTATAAACAAGCTCTGTAAGCAGTGCAAAATGGTCTGAGCCATACTTTGCCAAACGCTCAATACGCTTAACACTAAACTCATTACTATGAAAAAGATGATCAAGTGGCCAGCGCATAAAGAAATAACTGGCATGAAAGGTATTAAAAAAGCCGCGGCCTTTACGTGGGTCTAACAAGCCACTAATACGCATAAACAAACGGGTACTTCGCGACCAAGCAACATCATTTAGATCTCCTGCAACAATACAAGGTCGCAGTCTGTTTTTAAGTGCTTTTGCTAAGATAATTAGTTCAGTATCACGCGGCCGTGAGCTGTCTTCTTCCGTGGGGCTCGGAGGTGCAGGATGGATAAAATGCCCTTGAACTTCTACGCCATCTGCATCTTCAAACAAAATATGGATTGAGGGGATATCGCTTTCTATAAGCTCACAAACTTGCTGTTGTTTAATTTTAAACTTGCTGTACAAGTGCATACCATAACGATTATCTTTTGGGCAGTACACTCGATACGGGTATTCTTGCTCTAAACTGCTCAGTTCGTTCTGCCAAGTTTGATCAGACTCTAACGTAATGAGTAAGTCTGGTTGGTGCGTGTTAACTAAAGCAATGAGTTTGTCATATTCGCTGTTCGACATCAGTACATTTGCCGACATAATGCGAATACTGTGCTTATCGGTTTTATTGCTTGAAGCAACTTCTTTATTAGCGAACCTTGTGTAAGGGTAAATCCAGCCAACTTGTAAAAGCAACACGACGATACTCGCCAGAGCACAACCAATATAAGGCGCGGAGCCCGTGCGACTGATTAAATAGCTTGCAGCAATTAAACTCGCACAAGCAAGGTAAACCACTTGCAAGCGTACAAAGTCACAACTGCGAATTAAATAATGTTGGGAATATGAAAATGGCAATAAGGTAATTATCAGTAAAGCGAATACAACTGCCCCTAAAGTAATTATCATTAACTTCCCTCGTTAAATTTATTATTATCTTACAAGTCTAGCATTTACGTCTGAACAATATATTAAAATTAATAAAAAAGCCGCTAAGCGGCTTTTCACAGGATTAACGATGGCGAGTAACGATTGATAAAATCTCTCGCGTATCGTGTACTAGATGAATAAGGCGGTCATCGATTTCGATGGCAATAATGCCATTTCGGTCGCGACGTTTAATCACTCGCCCATGACGATATATATCACGGTCAAGAATATCACCATGGCGATAACGCTTATACCAACCAGGTGGTAAGCCACCACCATACCCTACTTTTTTGTATAAACCGGGTGGTAAGTCACGGTAGCTGTAATGGTCGTATCTATCGTAACGATCATGTCTGTCATGATGATGGTGATGTTTGTGGTGTTTTTTATGTTTTTTATGCTTTTTACGTTCGTGCTTATGTTCGTATCTATCGTGGTCACGATCATGTTTCGCGTTTGCTTCCATAGGTATCAAACTCAAACCTAAAACAGCAACTGAGATAGTAATTAATTTATTCATAAAAGAGACCCTCAACGTTTGCTCTTGATAAAAAGCCTAACGTTTTAGCCTGAATCATAGATGAAGGGTTACAATTTAAAAACGTAACTGTTTACATATCAACACATTAGAAAGCTAACCTTTACATTTCTTTAAACTTCTTTGGCACTATTTACGAAAAATCGAGTCTGAGTTACAGTTCCGTTTGAGGCGTTTGTCGTTATATTTGCAACATAAACAAAGGCTTCCTCACAACATAATAAGGATAATTTATGAATGTTCTAAAATGGTGTTTGGTCATTAGTATTACTGCACTAACGGGCTGTAGTGCCATGATGAGCCAATATGGCAATCAAAAAACGCAATCAAGTTCATTGGTTGAGTACCTTTACCCAGACCAACAAGATAGAGCTGCACACCAAGCAACGATTCCAACTTTGAACTTACCAGCCACGGTAGGGATTGCCTTTATTCCTAACAAGTACAATGATGGCTTGCATCATGGTGATGAAATCGCACTGCTAAATAAAGTTAAAAAGCAGTTTATGCAATATGACTACATAGACCGTATTGAAGTGATCCCAAGTACTTATTTAAAAGGCAGCGAGGGATTTACCGCATTAGAACAAGTATCTCGATTATATGATGTGGATATTATGGCGCTTGTTTCATACGACCAAGTGTCGCAAAGCTTAGAAAATAACGCTGCATTTTTATATCTAACGATTGTTGGTTTATATGTGATTCCGGGCAATGAGAACTCAGTACAAACCTTTGTAGATACTGCCGTATTTGACGTGAAAAGCCGAAAAATGCTGTTTCGCGCGCCAGGTATTCATAAAGCAGAGCAACGCAGTACAGCAATTGGCATCGATGAAGTCGCTAAAGAGCAGTCGCTGGCAAGCTTTAATGGCGCTGTTGATGACATGATCACGAATCTCGATGCTGAATTAGCGCAATTTAAAACCCGCGTAAAAGAAGAAAAAGTAGCCAATGTCACACACAGAAATGGCAGTGGCGGCAGTAGCTTATTCTGGTTAGTGGCAGTACTGGCAGGTTTTGCCGTACATCGCCGTAGTGCATAACAGACAAAGTTATTAATCGAGAAAGCTTTTACCCATCCTAAAAAGCAGTTACCCTTTGGTTTTTGTTGTACCTAACCAAAGGGTTTTCATGAAGTTGTCGATACTTTCAGTGCTTGTGGGCACCTCATTATTTAACCAACAAGCCATTGCAAATAATGAGCTAGAACATATTACAACGACCGCATCACGCAGCGAAGTATTGGCAGATCCATTGCCTGTAGTGGTCAGCAGTATTTCACAGAAGCAACTGGCGCTTATCGCTCCAACTCACATTGAACAAGCCCTTAAACAGGTTGCTGGTGCTAATCTTCAACACGGTAACGGCCAAGAGTATTTACCCGCTTTACGTTCGCCTGTACTTTCTGGCGCAGGTGCATGCGGTGGCTTACTTACTGCCGAAGACGGTATTCCACTTCGCGCAGCTGGTTTTTGCAACATCAATGAATTATTCGAAGCCCACACTGAAATGGCTGAACGCATCGAAGTACTGAAAGGCCCGGGTTCTGCACTTTATGGTTCAAACGCTGTACATGGTGTAGTCAACGTGATCACTCCAGATACAACCTATAACCACAACCAACTTGGTTTTGATTACGGCTCGTTTGGCTACACCCGCTACAAACTAGGTGCGGGTCGTGATTTTGGCCAACAAGGTATAGGTATTAATGCCACTATTACTCGAGATACGGGTTATCGTAATGACGAAAGTGTTGATCAAGAAAAGCTATCACTACGTCACCGTTTTGATGGCGAAAAACTAAGTGTAAGTACAGGCCTGACTTACACCCATTTAGATCAACAAACAGCTGGCTACATAGAGGGCTTTGAAAGCTACAAGGATAAGCAAATAGCTCAGTCTAATTTTGATCCTGATGCATTTCGTAAAGCCCGCTCTTTGCGTGTTTGGTCAAAGCTAAATTGGACACAAGATGAGGCTAACAGTTTTACCCTAACGCCTTATATCCGCGACCAAGACATGACCTTCTTTAAGCATTTTTTACCGGGTACTCCCCTTGAAGAAAATGCTCAGCAAGGTGTTGGTATACAATCAAGCTGGCAGCACAAGTTAACCGGCTCTAGCCTGTTAACTGTTGGTTTTGATGGTGAGCTTACAGATGCTGACTTTTTACAATATCAAGACAGTCCCACTCAAGGCTCAGCATTTTTAGTCGCCACCGTGCCTCAAGGCAAACATTATGATTATCAAGTAACAAGCACCCTATTAGCACCGTTTGTGAACCTTGATTGGCAACTTGATGAGTTACTTATCAGCCTGGGTGGTCGATACGAGCGTATGCGTTATGACTACGACAACCATATGTTGGCTGGCCGCACAAAAGAAGATGGCACAGCATGCGCCATGGGTGGGTGTCGCTATTCTCGACCAGAAAGCGGAGAAAATCGCTTTACTAACTTTTCACCTAAGCTTGGTTTAAGCTATCAATATGCTGAAAACCAGTTTATCTACGCCAATGCTTCAGAAGGTTATCGAGCACCGCAAGCGGCAGAGCTTTATCAGTTGCAACGCGAACAAAATGTCGCAGATCTTAAATCTGAAACAGCTAAAAACCTAGAGCTTGGTTTAAAAGGTCAACAAGCACAGCTGCATTATGTAGTTAGCATTTATGCAATGAATAAAAAGAATACCATTTTCCGCGACAGTGATTTTTATTACGTCAATGATGGCCAAACTCAGCATCGTGGTGTTGAGCTTGAGTTAGCTTATGCCATTACGCCAAGTCTATCGATGCAATTAGCCGCGAGCCACGCCAAACATACATACAGTTATGACCAAGTACTCAGCGGGATTAACATCAATGGTAATCTCATTGATACTGCTCCACGTAACATCGCAAACTTACAGCTACTTTGGCAAGCAAACGACATGACACGTGTTGGTCTTGAGCTACATACCACCAGCAGCTACTTTACTGATCCTGAAAACCAGCATAGTTACCAAGGCCACTCATTAGTAAATTTACGAGCGGCGTGGCAGCTAACAGCTAACCTTAGTGTGACGGCACGAATAAACAATTTAACCGACGAGCGTTATGCAGAGCGCGCTGACTACACCACATTTAGTGGCGACCGCTACTTTCCGGGTAGACCGCGCAATGCCATGTTATCAGCAAGTTATCAGTTTTAAATAACCGCATTTTTTGGTGAGCTATCTCATAGTTCACCCACGCTGTTTCGTGTTTTGGTATGATAAATGTACCTCTTGCTATTACTCCTAAACAGCGTGACATCTTCTCAAAATCTAATTCGTAACCTTCTTTTAGTGCTGGGCATTTTTCTTATTGCAGCCAGCTTACGAGCCCCGATCACTGGCATTGCACCGGTACTTGAACAGATCATTGAACAGTTTCAGTTAAATGCATCGCAAGCCGGCATGTTGACGACTTTACCTTTAATCGCGTTTGCCATTGCCTCACCTATGGCGGCAAGTCTTGCTAAAAAGTGTGGCCTTGAAATATCACTGTTTATTGCCCTTGTACTCATAGGTATAGGGGTTGTCTCTCGGGTTATTGATTCTGCCACCGTGCTTTTTATTGGTACCGCAGTAATTGGTGTCGGTATCGCGATTGGTAATGTGTTATTACCAAGCCTAATAAAGCGTGACTTTCCACACAAAGTGGCAGTAATGACGTCGAGTTATGTTTTGGCGATGGGCATATTTGGTGGCAGCTATTCAGCACTCATCATTCCGCTCGCTGAATACAAAGAACTTGGCTGGCAATTGGCGCTTGCCAGTTATGCTTTACTGGTTGTGCTGGCTATTATGGTGTGGTTACCACAACTTAAGCAACATACCATGCCAAAACAGGCATATGTGTCAAACAATACACAAAACAAAATTTGGCACTCTGCACTGGCTTGGCAAATCACCTTATTGCTCGGCTTTAACTCCTTTTTCACTTATATCATGCTTGGTTGGCTACCCAGTATTTTAATAGAAGGTGGCCATAGTGCGCAGCACGCGGGCGCTTTGCAAGGCGCCTTTCAAGTAGCCTCTGCGCTACCAGGTATTGTGCTTATTCCACTACTTGCCAAATTAAAAGATCAACGCATCTTAACGCTAAGCTTGGCATTACTTGGCGCGCTTTGTTCTGTTGGATTATTAGTTGCACCTAGTTTTGCGATGCTTTGGTCAGTCACCTTAGGTTTTTGCTCAGGTGCCTGTTTTATCTTAGGCTTATCATTTGTAAGCCTACGTACTCATGACTCAATGCAAGCCGCTGCGTTATCGGGTATGGCGCAATGTATCGGGTATTTATTGGCTGCCACAGGCCCTATTATTGCGGGCGCCTTACATAGTTATTTCAACAACTGGGCGGGAGCACTTTGGCTGTGTATGGCATCAAGCCTATTGTGTGCTTTATTTGGTTACTTAAGTGGTCGAAATATCACCATCGGCCAACAATAAATATGAAACCGCAGCTATTTAGGTGCGGTTTCAAAGGCGCTCATATTACTCAGGTTATCGAGCCAAGGTTTATGTGAGCGATACCAAATATGCGCTTTAGGGATGAGCTCATCAGCTTGCTCTACGGCGCCAATACGTAAGCCATAAATACGTTCACCTGCACCGACAGAAGTCGCGTACAAAGCTGTACCACAATTACCACAAAACCCTTGCGCACGTTGGTTGCCACTTTCAGCTATTTTTATATATTCTTTTGGCTTAGCACCTGTAAAGGTAACTCCATCTGGCACAGACACCACAACCGTACGAAAAGGCGCACCTGAGATAATACCATTCCGCTTAAATATCTGATCTAATATAGGCTATATAAAATCACCGGCTAATAACATTGAATTCAAACATATCTGAACAGCTTTTAGCGCTTTCTCGAAAAGAACCAAACGCACGAAAACGCATGCGATTGCTCGCAGTGTCTTTATTTTATGAGGGTAATAGCCGAACCGATATTGCAAAACGTCTAAACACTGCAAGAAGTAGTGTGAATAAATGGGTTTCTAGTTACCTAGAGTATGGGCTTGATGGTTTAGACAATAAGCCTATTCAAGGACGTCCATCAAGGCTGCAACAGCGGCAACTTGAACAACTGTCTGAATTTATAAAGCGCACGAACACAGAACTACGTGGTGGCCGCCTTACCGGTGAAGACATTGTGCATTACATTCA